>CALWTL010000011.1 GCA_944384445.1 uncultured Clostridia bacterium
TTGACAATTTGATTGTTCTCTTTGATTTCAATGTAATCATACAATTCATCATAAGAAGGGAAATTTACATAATCCCAACCTACAAAATCATCGGAAAAAGCAAATGTATACTCTAGTCCACTTTTTGCCTTTTCTATAAAGAAAGGAATATTAATTTCTTGTTTATCATATTTAACAAAGACATAATAATTACCAACCTTATATTCTGTAGAACTAGGCAAACTTGTTAATGTTTCTTCAATAGTGTTAAGTGAGTCAGCATATTTATAAGTCACATTTAATTTGCTATCTCCGAATTTAATTATTTCAGTTGAACCATCTGAATAAGATAATTTTACATATAAATTTTCAGTTGGGTTAATATCTAAATAATTGCTATATTCATAATGTCCTAAATCATAAATTACAGTTTCGTTTTCATTAATAAATTCCATATATGAAAGTACTTTTTGTGGTGTTTTATCTCCACAAGCAGAGAATAAAAATATTGTTGGAAATATAAAAACAATAGCTAAAATCATCATTTTAAATTTGTTTTTCATAACACTCCTTTACTTTCTTTTTTTATCTACAATATTGTCAATAGCAATAACTAATGCAATTAAAAATGGAATATTCTCTTCGTTAGCTTCAAGTTCAAAAGCATCATTAATAAATGTTAATTGTCGTCTAATTGTGCCAATAGGTTCGCCATTTTTTAATATTGTTGAACTTAGAGAAAAGAATTGTCCATCAATTTTAATTTCATCTTTATAGTCTTCAATAAAATATTCATTTTTAATATTAAACCATTTGTCTTTTACAGTAGCAATTTTATTATTGTTGGAATCATAAATAAAAGCTTTATGAATAAACCAATTAAACCATTTGTTTCTAATAGTATATAATCTATTCCCTTCCATATCACATAAATATTTTTTTCTAGTTATAGAAAAAACTTTTCCTTTAACTTGAAAAACAGGTTCTTTATTTTCATTAACTACTGACGAACCGCCACCCCATGACCAAAATTTATTTTTAATATATACTTTCATTTATCCTCCTTATATTTTTTCTGAAATAAAGAAAATTATTCCAATGATTAATACAAGCCAAATTAATATCTTTATTAATGTGATGATATTCCTTTTTGTCTTGGCTTTTTTATCTACATAATATTCATTTTTAATTTCATCAACCTGATTTTGAGTTTCAATCTCAACAGCTTTTCCTTGTGAATTCATTGTATTAAATTTTAATTTAATTTCATTTGTATCGTTAAGCTTAACATTAAATTTACAATCAATGACAATGCATTTTTTATCATAAGGTGGTTCAAACAGACCAAAAATACTTATGATAAAAGATATAATTACATATAGCCACCACAATTTAGCATTTAATTCAAGATTTCTTTCAATAGAAATTTCTATATTATCATTATCTGTATTATAGTCCGCTTCATACGAACCAAATTCATTTTTCTTTGCTTTTATTATTTGACCATCTACTTTTATAACAGGACGAAAATTAGAATTTATTCCAACAAATTTTAACTTAACATTTCTCATTTAATCACCTCTGATGCAAAAACAATAATACTAATAATTGTAATGACAATTACTATTGATGAAAGAATAATTCTTGATGAATGTTTTTCTTGTTTGTCTAATTTCAAAAATATAAAAGATAAAATTGAAAATAATATAACACAACTAATAAAAATCAAAAAATTTTCAAAAAAGAATTCGGATATCTTAACTGTAATTGTACTAGCAGTCATTAAATTGTTCCAATAATTAGGAATGAATACAAAAATAGTACCTATGGACAAAATAATAAGTGTAAAACCAATAAGTACAACCATCGCAGTTGTCACAAAAGAAAGTACCCCACAAAAAGACAATATCAAAAATACTATTGAAAGATTTGAAAAGATTTTTCCTAAACGTCCACTAAAAACTTGAAATTCGATTTTCCCAGTCGAGCTTGTATGTTGTGATTGCATATATACTCTCCTTAAAACCTTTATTTTTATAATTATAAAAAAAACTAAATAAAAAGTCAAACAAATATATTATTATAATTAATAAAATTTATTTAAATTTGTTTGATTTTATTAATAATATTAAATATTAATAATATTAAATAATTGATATAAAAATTTATATAGTTATTATAAAAATTCATTTGTTATTTAATCTTATTATTATTATTATGTAATTATTTATTAAGTATTTATTATAAGATAAAATATTATTTTATTTTTATTTATAATATTATTTACTATTAATTTTAAATTATTATTTTTTAAAAAAATTTTTTAATAAATTATAAATTAACTTAATTTTTTTAATTTTAATTATATTTATCTATATTTTTATATTTTTTATAACATAGGAGTAAATATTTTCATCAAGGCACACATTAAGCGAACCAAAGCGTTTTGTTTAAAATCTTTCATATCAATAGAAATAGTAAATAAATGTTCAAAGTCACGTTTTATATCTTTTAAACAATCTGTTTTGTACATTAAAGTAGCACATTCATAATGATGCAATAAACTTCTGTAATCAAAATTAATAGTACCAATAATTGCTAAAACATCATCGCATAAGACTTGCTTTGAATGAATAAATCCTTTTGAATATTCAAATATTTTTACACCAGCCTTTTTTAAAGGTTTATAGTTAGAGCGTGTCAAACTAAAAATTATTTTTTTATCAGGAATTCTCGGAGTAATTATTCTAACATCTACTCCCCTTTTAGCTGCTGAGCATAATGCATTCATAAGTTTATTATCTATTATCAAATATGGAGTCGTTATCCATATATAATTTTGAGCTTGATTAATAAGATTCAAATAAACATTTTCTGCGACATAATCATCATAAAAATATTTTGGACCGTCACCGTAAGGACATATAAACCCACTAGATTTTACTGCTGTCACTTCTTTTGGAAGATACGAACCAAAATTCTCTAATTTTTGATTTTGAACATCGTATAATTGAAGAAACATAAATAACATGTTTTTAACTGCATCACCCGTAATTTTTAAACCTGAATCTTTCCAATGTCCATAAAGTGTTTTAACATTGATATATTCATCTGCAATATTTAGTCCACTCATAAAACCAATTTTACCATCTATTATTGTCATCTTTCTATGGTCTCTATTATTGTGCACTGCTGACATAATAGGAATAAAAGAGTTAAATTTAACGCATTTTATACCCATTTGATTAAGTTTTTTTGCAAAATTATTAGGTAGTTTATTTATAGTACCTAAATCATCATACATGACTCTGACTTCTACACCTTCTTTCACTTTTTTACGTAAAATACTTAAAATCGCATTCCACATTTCGCCTTTTTCTATTACAAAATATTCCATAAATATGTATTTTTTAGCAATTCTTAATTCTTCAAGTAATTCGGCAAAAAAGACTTCGCCTAAACGAAGATATTTGACCTCAGTGTTTTCATAAGTTTTCAAACCTGTTGCATTAAATATATACTGAAATTGACCGTAATATGGACCTAATTTTTGTTTCAAATACTCATCTTCTTCTTGATATTTGACTTCATACTGTTTTATTTCTTGAGCTACACTATCATAAAATTTTTTGTGTCTTTTTGGTGGACGCCTTCTTACAAACAAAAAATATACAATAATACCAAAAATTGGAACCATTAAAAGTAAAATTGCCCAAGTTAGTTGACCTTCAATATGCATGTCAGTATTAATAATATGTATTAACAAACAAATGCCTATGATATTAATTATTAAATCAATTTGAATATAATAATGGTTAAACACTATTGGATAAAAATGATTTATTATATAAGGTAATAAGATAGAAATACCTAGTTGCAAAATTATTGCAAGCACAACAAGAGTCATTCTACTAAAAATAATTTTAAATAATTTTTTCATTTCTTCACTGCGTATGTATGATAATAGTTTTTCAAAATTCCTTTGTAATTATCCTTCCATGGTTTATTTTTACCTAAATAATGGATTATAACATTATTATTGGCAACCCAATCTGCATTAATTTTATGTTTAGGTTTACGCATATTATAAAACATGATATATCTATCTGATAAATTATAAAAACGTGGATCAACAAGGCGAATTTTTTTACCAAAAAATTTAAAAATTACATCTTGGTCGTACAAACACATTCTCCAACCATTTGATTTAATAAATTTAAAAATTTTGTCTGTATCAATAACTTTACGCAATTCTTTAATATTCATAACCATTACTCCGGTATTGATATAATAATAATCTTTACCGACGGTTAATCTTATACGATTAAACCACTGCATAAAAGAACGAATTTGTGTACACGCAACAAAATAATTTCCTTCAAAATTCATATTGTATAATTCATCAATGTTATTATGAACTATCATATCTGAATCAAGATATAAAATTCTATCTACACTTTCAGGAAGCATAATAGGAGCAAAAATTCTGTAATAAATTTCATATGGATATCGCTTAACTTTTGGTGCACCTTTAAACAAAGAATTATCCATATAAATATAAATTGGATTAATATTTGCTTGTGTCATAGTACGGATATAACCTTTATCCTCATCTCTTAAATCTGTATGCATAATATACACATCAAATTCGCTACATGAATTGTTGATAGCGAGAGAATTAATCATTGCTAAAAAATGTTTAATATAACCTTTGTTTATGTTTACTAATATATTTTTTTTTGGTAAATTCATTTGCTTTTCCTTTTTAATCAAATTATAAACGCAAATGTGAATATTGTCAAGTGTTAAATTTATTCGAAATTATTATAATTTATAAATTTTTATTAAATATAAAATTTCTGTTGCAAAATAACAAATTTATGCTATAATATTTAAGTTTATTGGGGTATCGCCAAGCGGTAAGGCTCTGGTCTCTGAATCCAGCATGCGGTAGTTCGAATCTACCTACCCCAGCCAAATTAATCGAATAAAAAAACGAGTTTTTAACTCGTTTTTTATTTTATTTATAAAAATTATTAAAATATTAACTAAATAAAAAATAAATCTTAGTTGTTTACGATTTTAAAAGCTGTTTGTGTAGTTTGAGAATTTGAGTCAGTACTAAAATTATTAATATTGTTATCATTATCTAAAAAAAATGAATTATTTTCTATTATATTTTCTTTACTTGCTGAATCATCTGTATATTCGTTTACAATCAAATCATCAAATTTTTTTTGAATTTCAACATTTTCATCTAAGTTTTCTTGTATTTTATTATCTTCTTTTTCATCTTTTACAATTTTTTCATCAACATATAAATTTGTAGTTGCATATATTTTTTCAAAATTATTTTTTATTTCATTCAAATCAGAATAGATTTTATCTACAAGAACTTCATAATCATTCGAGCTATTAATAATATTATTTTCATTTTCATTCTGATTGGGTATATCATTTACATTTATTTTTTCCGTGTCTACTTCTTTACTAGCATTAAAATCGTTTTCAGAATTATTTGCTACTATTTCATTAGAATTATTTGATTCTATGTCTTCATTGTCATTTTTTGTATTTATATTATTATCGCTAGTTTGGTTATTGGAATTAATATCTTTACCTGTTTTTGTTGGGTCATTAATTATTCCAATTACTACAAGTAATCCCAGCACAGCTGTGACAATTTCATTTATATATGCTATATCAAAACTAATATCAAATGCTTGCAAAATCAGTAGAACAGCACTGACTATAGATATCCAAAAATTATAATTAGTCAACCGTTTTTTCCAATTCATTTTTGCTCCTTTTCTATTTTTGCTATTTCATCAAAAATTAAATTATTTTTTATAGAGCACAAATATTGAAAATATATATTGAATTTTTTTAAAAATTTTAAATCAATATTCATAATAATCTATTACAATTTTTTTAACACTTGCTTCAGATTCGTTAGATAAAATTTCTAATTTAATTTGCTTACACAAAATTTTAAAACAAAATTCATTAAGTCCATTTTTGTATGTAGAAAATGACATATTTTTATCATCGTATATTAAATTAAATGTAATATTTTCGCTTGCGTAAATTGCAAGTTTAGTAAACATTTTTGTATTAAAAGAATCACTTAATTCACTACTCATCCAATATTTAGGTAAACTATTTTCAAAACAAGAAGATGTTTCAACAATTTGACCCAATTTAGAATTATTCATAGAATTAAATGTGACCAACATTTTTTCAAAAACTTCTGTTTTTACAGGAAGTAGACTTTTAATATCAACACCACGAATAATTTGATACGAAAAATTTGTGATATCTATTACAACCAAAGCATTGTTTAAATAATTTCCAGATTCACATAATATTGTTTTATCATCGTTAAAATTTAATCTTAATGCCAAATAATATTTTTGTCCTAATGAAGCTGCCGCAGTATATTCATTACTATCAGGAAGAAGATTTCTTATGTCTATATCTGTTTTTGTCACTTTTACTCCATTAAATGAGTAAATACCATCTTTTGTCATAAACATAATTACATTACCACAAATGCTTACAGTGTCCGTATAAATTTTAGTGTTTGACAAATATATCTGACTAACTGTTATATCATTTTTGATATAATTAATTTTTGATATACCATAGTCCCTAAAAACATAAATATCTTCATTAAAAGTTAAAATTTTTCTTGAATAACCTAAATCATCTTCTAAAGATATGTATCCTGACACTGGTGTCACTTGTCCAACGCTCTCGGCATCAAAATTAGTAGCATACCAAATTTTAAATGCTGGATCTTTAATTGTACAAAATAGTACTTCATCATTCATGCACATACTAGTTATAATCGGTACATTTTCAATTTCATAAGGTGAATAATTCGTATGCCAAACAATCATTTTATCAGAACTTGTTAGAATTATAGAATCAGTATCGTCTGTTTTATATGCAAGACATACTGGTGGACTATTAAACTGAAGATTAAATAACCATAAAAGTATAGGCGAGCCACTAAATAATTGATTTATGTAAACTTTATTGTCGTCACCATATATAAGTAAACGATGTTGTGTATTTTGACTTGTCGGGAAATACATCTTAAAATAAGTGACACCACAAACCGAATTTATATTTAAATCATCAATACCTAATTCAACTTCTGTTAAATCATCATAAGTTTTTGGAAATTTTGCTACATCAACACCTAACGAAGAATTTAGGTTTTCTATAGGTAAAAAATTATAAAATTTTTCTGTATTAATTTTATTTGATGTATTAAAATTATTAAAATTGTTGATTTCTATTTGTTTTTTTTCTTTCATTCCCATCTCCTTGCGGGTAATTCAAAAATTTTTAAGTTTTTTAAACTTTCAGCTTTAGATATATATTTATCGTAAAATGAATCAAAATCATCAAACATTCCGCTTGAAAGACAGTAATATGAGCACAATCCAAATACCATTACGTCTGGACTGAAATTAGACAAAAAATCTATATCATCAAACATTGAATTAATTTCAGGGTATGTCATATAATTGACAGTATATTCTCCATCTTCATTAAATTCTAAATTCCTATTAATTATTTTAAATTTTATAGGTTGACCGTTTTTGAATACATTATTAACACGAATAAAATTGTTAAGCGAACTTAACGGATATTTTTTGTTTGTAATTGCAATTGTTAAACTTGTGCAAACAGGTACATAATGCGTACACAACTCTTGAATAGAAAATTTTATCAGATTAAACAACTTTTTAATTTCAGCATTTTCAAGTGCCGTATTCTCACTTTCACTTGTCGTATTAGTAAGGATTTGATATTCGTTAATTAATCCCAAAAGTTCTGCACTATTTTTAATTATATCAATTATTTTCATTTTAACTCCTTTTTATCTCGTCTTCAAGAGTGTCATTAAATTGAGAGAGAACGCTTCTTTTGTCGGCGTTCTCCCTTAATTCATTATTATTTTCAATTTTTTCAATTATTGTTTCAATATTTGCACTTGAACTTTCATAAACATATTGTAATGTACGTTCATCTAGTGTATTATATGGTAAAGTTAGACAATATGTTGTATCACGTTGAGATGAATTATGTATTTCAAAAATATGTTTTGATGTATCATAAATTATATAATAATATTTATCAATATATTTTATTCTCTTTGCAATTTCATATACATCATGTTCTATTTTGATTTTCATAATTCTCCTTTTAATATTTAATATTAAGCACTAACAAATGGATTAGTCACTGTTGATTTAATATTAGTAAATTTTGCTTGACCACTTGGTAAATCGCATATCAAATCTGCATATTTTACTAGTGTTGCAGTATAAGCTGGATAACCTGCTTTTTGTCTCAAAATTTTTCCACCTTCGCCTTCTATCCATTCCCAATCACATAATTGATGCAATGTAAATTTACTTGTATCTAACAAATAAATAGTGTCATCAGCAATAAATCTATCAGAAACAACGGGGATTCCATTAAATGTCATAGCTTTATATCCGCCTGCTAAAACTGTGACATCTATATTTCGTCTATAACAAGCAAGATACTGTTGATATGCACGTTTTACTCCTGCTCCACAAGTAATAAAATCAATATTAGAACCACTATTCTCTTCTAAAAAGTCAACTGCACTTTGCAATATTGAATCGCTAATCTCTTGATTAGTAGAACTTGAATAAGGATTTAACCATTTATTTGAATTTCTATCCAAACCATAAATAGATTTAGTTGTATCAAAAATTGCTCCTAATCCTGTAATTTCATTTCCCTTACTACCTTGAACATAGAATACATCATTTTCGCTCATACTATCTGGAGTAGTTGTAAAACTAACTTGTTTATTTACTCTGTCAACGTATGCAATTCTAAGTCCAACATTTGAAGTAATTGAACCTGTTGATGAATAAACATCTATTACCATACCTTCCATGAGATTTTTTACATTATCCATTGTTGCAATACCTGCACTATAAGATGCTACCGTACCTACTGCACCTGTACCATCTCCATATAACATACGACCTAGATTAAATTTAGAAGCAGTTAACAACCCTTCCATTTCTGCATTTAATAAATCAATGAAAGCACCACTATTGTTGCTACTTGCTCTGATTGCTTTATCACTAATTTCTATTGTTCCATATAAATTTTTTAAAGTTGTTTTAAATTGAACATAGTTATTTTCGTTTGCTGTAGGAAGTTTACCAGTTTCACTTCCTGCACCTACACCACCATTTAATCCTACTGGTGCAACTTTTATAATTTGTTTGCCATAAACATCAGTAGATGATTGTTTTATTTTTGCAAACAAAGGATTTGTTTTTGTATTTAATTGATTGCATGCCGCAACCAAATACGCATCTTTTAATGCGTTTTGCGCTGTTGTTAAATCTACCATTTTTTACTCCTATCTTATTTTTGTTTTATAATCGATTTTGCTAGTCGTCCCGCCTCTTGAATTGTTGTCGGAACGTTTGGTGGAGAAAGTGGAATTGAATTAGAGCCCGTCTCAATACGGATAGGAGAATTTTGAGTTATTTTACTCAAATATTCCTTAATTATTTTGTCTTTAATTTCATTATTAGAGTAAACATAGTTATTCAAAAATTCACCATCTGCTGCGTATTCTTCTGCTCGTTTGTAATTATTTGTGATAATTTTCATAACTTCATCTTCGAAATTTAGATTATCATCATGAATTAAACTTTCTTTTAGCGCGCTACTAAAAGGTTTAATTATATCAAATTTTGTTGCAAACTCGTCCACTTTCTTTTCTATTTCAAGTCGTTTGTTGGTTTCATTTTCTCGCTTGATGTTTTCATTCTCTAAACTCGCCAACTTCTGACTTTTTTTAGTAAATTCAGCTTCTAAATTGTTATATGCTTTAAGCAAACTTTCAGCATCTTTGAATTTACCAAAATTATCATTGGAGCCTAAACTGTTTTCTTGTTTTGGTTGTTCCAAATCTTCCATATAAAATCTCCTTTTTTTATAAATTTTCTTGATTTTCAGAATTTTTTAATAATTTTTTATGTTCTTCAATGTGTTTTAATAATTTTTCTATAATTTGTTGACTATTTAATTTCTTTTTTATTTCACTACCTAATATATAAGCTGTATGTTCGTCAATATGAATTTTGTGGTCATCAATAGATAAAATTTTCAATTCTTTATTATTCAAAATTGAAATATTTTCTTCTTTAGCCCTATTAATTTGAAGTGAATGAATATCTACTGCATTTTCCCACATGCCAAAACCTAAAAGATCAAGACAACGTTTTCTCATACTTTGCGAAAACTTTCCATCTTCATCATACATTAAACCTTCTTTTATTAAATCAAGAAGCATTGTACGTTTTTGTCCTAAACTATCCATACTATCTGTTGAAGCATCAAAAACTACATCATCACTACAAATTTCATTTTGATCCCAATAATACAATTGTACTTCACCTGCTTCGCCTGTAATTTTTAATAATCTTGGAACTACTGCAAATTGTTTGTATAATCTCAAAATATACTTAGCTAAAGTTTTAACTGCTAATTTTGTAGAATCAATTGCTGTTGCAAGTCGTGTAATATCTTGTTCTGCTAAAAGTTCGAGTGCCACACCTGACATGTTAGTATAACTAGCATAACTATCCGTCATCATGTCGCTAACTCCGGAAACTGTTTTAAACTCTGATAATAATCGCTCTTCTTCTTCATCAAAATTTAAATTAAGATTAGGATTTTGCATTATTTCAGGGATTTTACTTCCTTGCCTGTAAACTAAAACTTTACCTGGAGATAAACCTTCCATTTCTAAAGCATCTGTATCAACACTACCATCTTCTACTGCTAATACATTCATTACAGAACGATTAAAATATTCATGTTTGCGATTTCTGACAGCATTGTAAGCACGTTGTAAAGGTATTAATCTATCAACTACACTCACTCCAAAAAAACTTCCTGGCATGTAATTTGAAATTTGTTTAACAAATGGGAATGTTCGATTATTTAATTCATCATTTATATAAGGTAAATCTCCATCAAATAATAATTTATCTCCAGCGACAATAGTCAATCTTCCATTTGGATAATCTTTTGTAGGTTTTATATATCTTTCAATAACAACACAATGATTGTTTAATTCAATATTGGAAACTTTATTTATATGAGCATCATAACCAAGACCTCCAATGTTTCCAAACTGGCTGTCTAAAGTGAAAGCATAAACTTTTTCACTATTGACATCTATCCCCCACTGTGAGCGGATTTCATCAATTTCAACAGCTCTAGCATGTATAATGCTTTTAACATCTTCCATTCTTTCACAAGCTAAGTTATCAGGAAATATCTCAAATGGTGAAACAACTTCAACTTGTACATCTCCTTCACGAATTGCATTACCAATTTCATCTGTCGCTACCATTCTACCAGTATCTGTGTCCCACACTATTTTATAAAATGCTGTTCCACAAATTTCACTCCAAGTTGTAGCGGTTTTTTCTATATCTGTTAAATTAAGTCTATTTGCAACTGAATTTAAGATTTCTTTACTAAGTTTTGCACTCTCAACATCTGATTCATCTGTACTTGCTGGAACTACTGTCACACTTGGAGTATTACTAGTTATTTTTGATATACGCGTTTCTACAATTGGTGCTATATGATTGAAAACTTCTTTTTCTTGCCAAAAATATTCTTTTTCATCTTCTCTAATGGTTTGATTCGAAGCAATATAACTATATTGATTGCCCATCATAAAATTTATGTTTAATTGCCATTGAGCTTCTAAACTTCTTCGTGCTTCGCGTCTAGAAATATAATCTTTTTTCACTTCCTCTATTAATTTTTGGTTTGATTTACTCATTATTTTCTCCTTTTTTATAAATTGGTTTAACATTTTTCGGTATCATAAATTTCCCTATTTCATGATATAAAGACTTCATACATTTTTCACAAAGATATACACTACCATCAAATACAAATTTTTTATTTACAATCACATAATCACATAAATTATTACAGCCACTTGCATCACACTTTACTCGAACCTTTGCTTTTTCTACTATCACTTTTCATCTCCTTCAATTCTAACAATAAACGTTGCCTTTCTTTTTCTAATTCTTCATCACTCATCTTGTCGTAATCATATCGTTTTTCATCTTCTTCTTTAATTTGTTGAAATATAAGTTTTATCAAATCTATATTAGGTGGAAGCGACTTTTCATTAACTTTCTTTTTGACTAGCTTCATTTCATTCGTCTCATTGTCCAAAATGTATTCACAAGTTGTTTCAGTTGTTGCACTTCCTAACAAACAAGATTTGATTGCTTTTAATGTCGTTTCGTCAATATATGATTTTATATCACATCAACCTCCTATCTTCTTCGATTTAATGCACGTATTAATCTTTCTTTTTCTTTTTGAATAATACTCATTTCCTCCTTCGGACGCTTGTTCTCCGGTCGTGACATTATGAAATATCTTAATTCGTCCATACTATGGTCATCAACTTTTATTGGAGAATCTCCGTTTCCCCATCTATATCCCTTCATTTCTCTTATCATGTTCTTACAAGTGTTAAAAATAAACAATTTAGTTTCTCCTAAACTGTTTTTTAAATATGATTTAACTCTTTGGATTCCAGAGAATACATCTTTATTAACATTTGTATTTACTAAAATGCCATGTTCATAAAATAAATCAGCTACACTTCTTACTGATGCTAAAGTTGTTTGGTTTGCAGCACTATCTATCAATGCTTCTATCATGCCATTTGAATTTCTATGCCAATGTAATTCATCACTAATTTTATGTATTGCTGAACTGTGATAATTAATGTCTTTTTCTCTTTCATAATGTTCAGCAACTACATAAATATTTCCATCATAATCTACAGCATACCAATGACATGAAAGTGGATTTTTAAGACCAGGGTCAATAGATAATTTATCTTGCCACTCATACGGAATAGGAAAAGGTTCTATTACATTAATGTTTTCATCAAATTCAGGATAAACTCTACCACCCAAATCTAAAAATTCACCATATTGTCTTGATTTCAGTTCTTGTTCTGAAAGAGTTTTTTTCATTGCATTTTTTGCTTTTTCACTTATAAAAGGATTGTCGTCCCATTGCATAAATTCACACCAAATGTTTGGATCATTAAATTTATTTAAATAAATTTCATCATAAACAAATGTCATTCCTTTTAATGGTGTCATAGTTGCAAATATATCACCATCTTTATCTAAAACTCTCATTCTACATTCAGAATAAATATCATAAGGAGGTTCTTCATCAAACCATACATAATCTAGACTAGTACCTTGAAATTTTTCTCTTCCTTGATCACAACTTTTAAATCCAATTTTACTTATTCCTCCAAATACATTTTTTATCAAAATATAATCAATAATACCATTATAAAAGTTATCTTTCCTTCCACTAATCATAACAACATCTTCAATCCAATCAGGATTAAGATAATGTAATATTTTATTTTGTGCTACATCACGTTGGACTTGTGTCGACAAACTAACAACCCAACCGCTTGTACTACCATTAATTTTTCTATAAGGGTGGCAACCACGAGCAAAATATATGACTTCAACCGCTCCACATTCAGTTTTCCCTGAACGATTACCTCCAAATACCCATCTATTTTTCTTTTCACACTGATGGAATGCAAGTTGCTTCTTGTGGACTTTTTCTCCTACATTATATTGATTTAATTTATTTTTTTCTTTTCTTTCTTTTTGAATTTTTTCTATTTTCAATATTTTTTCTATGAGTTCCATTTCCACGATAATTTACACTAAAACTCGTCTAATTTATCCTAAAGTTGTCAAAATTTTTTCTACTTTTTATGCTAAAATCAAAATATGATTTTGTTATTGTTATTAATATTTTCATTACAAAATTCATTGCTTTATGTATCTGCTAGTACTTTTGATACATACTATGCACGTATAATGTATGATAATGTATATTTATATAAATCTCCTATAGATGTTGATGAATACAGCAACATTTATTTTTCATTACCGCGTACATATTTTGTAGAATTATTAGAAAATAGTAATTCTGAATTTTACAAAGTAAATTACTTAAATTTTTCAGGATATGTCAAAAAAGAATACGTACAAACAATAGTAGGTAAACCAAACACTCCTTATCTTGAAAATCAAAGTTTTAGAGTTTACTCTGAGCAAAGTAGAGATATGCGTTCTGAACCTAGCACTATAAGCGGTAGTTCAAGTCAAATAATTTATATACCATTATTCTCACGAAATCTTACATTCTATGGCACAATAGAAGGTGAACGCTTAGTTGATGGGCGAACAAATATATGGTACTATTGTAAATATAGTGCAGACAAAGATTATTATGGATATGTATATAGTGATTTTTGTGATGAATTTAAACTAAGTGAAATTCCACTAAATAATGAGCAAGTAAGTTATACATCAGAACCATCATTTGGGGAAAACAATGAGATTAATACATCAATACCTATAGAAAATAAAACTACAGCAATAGTAATTGCAATTCTCACTGTTCCTGCTCTAATTTTCGTATTCATGATATTAAAGGGTGGACACTTAATTTCAAAAAAAGAAAATCAAAAACAAAATAAGGAAATAAAAGATTATTAATTAATTTAATTAACAAATGTTAAACTGATAATGGTTTGCATTTAAATGCCATTCTTCGTTCTCTAACTTCTTGCCTAATATCTGAAATCCAAATTTCATTATCAATTATGCTAACCAATTTTTCAATATATTTTGAATTATTTAGAGCATCTGTTAAATGAGAAAATGCTCGTTCAATATGCCTAAAAGCAGTACGTTCTTTTAATTCTAATATACCGCATAACTCAGATATGGATATTGAATATCTCATTTTAATATGTAAAATTTTTTTATCTTCCACATCAAGAGATTTTACAGCATTATCTACAATAACTTTAAGGTTAATTAGTTGATTTTTTCTAGTAATTAGGTCTATAATATTATTACAAACATCTAATGAACCATAGTCTGAAGTACTAGGTCCAAAATAAAAAGCATGATTATTTATAAATCTATCAATTGCGTCACATTTTTTTGCTAACATTCGATAGATTTTAACAATCGCTTCACTATCATAAATATCAATCATTATTATCACCCCTGACAAAAAAAAGTATATCCTAATAATTGTCGAAAAGTCAAGTATATACGTCACTTTTTTACAAATATCCACATAAAAATG
This sequence comes from uncultured Clostridia bacterium, assembly GCA_944384445.1. Taxonomy (GTDB): domain Bacteria; phylum Bacillota; class Clostridia; order Christensenellales; family UBA1242; genus Onthoplasma. The sequence goes on from CALWTL010000011.1 coordinate 15,250, forward strand.
TCAATATTTTCGATAAAATACGACATTAACGTCGAACAAATGTTTTATTTTTTACAAAATAAACATAACAAAATAAAAAAGACATGCTATAAAGCTGTCTTATCTTCTGCAACACCTAATTTTAAAATAGACACTTCGTATGCTATTTTTGTGACTGTTAAATCTTCATTATCATAATGTTTGGTATATTCCCTACTTTGAATCCTTCCCTCTATCTCAAGCTTAGTTCCAACATGTAATTTATTTACAAATTGGGCATTTCTACCCCATGCAATACATGGAATGTAATCTGATTTATCATAATTTCTATTAACAGCTAGCAATAAATCACAAATTTCGCGTGAAAATGGTGTTGTTCTATATATTGGCGATTTACATATATATCCACTTAGTTCAATAATATTTGAATTTGCGTTATTATCCCAATCGCATAATTCTCTACAAAATATTGATAAAACAAGTTTACTTTTACCATCTTCAAATTTATTATAACTTCTAAATTGACCACGAATAGCAATTTTATCTCCAACTTTTAATTGATTTTCAGCAATCATTTTAGAAGATATTGTTATTGGTAAAATATCATTTTGTCCACTCAATCTAGGTACTATAAGGTTGAATGAATAAAATTTTTCATCAAGCACAGTGTGATTATATTTTGGTATATCTGCAACTTCTCCTTGCAAATAAACTTTATTGTTATTTAACATCTCATAACTCATTTGTTTTCTCCTTTAATTTTTTATTTGCGTACCTTGAATGTCTATTGTAAAATTATCATAATAAATTAATTCACCAATAGGTACAACGTGTGTTTCTTTGATTTTATAATACTCTAAAACCATTTTTAAACCTTCAATTATATTATCAGAATTGTTGTGAAATAGAACGATACTGCCATTTTTTGATTGTGATGTCACTCTACTTGCTATTTCACCAGCACTTATTCCTTTCCAGTCTAAACTATCAACACTCCATTGAATACAACTAATATTTAAATTTTCACAAACTTCTATAAGTGCATTATTATAATATCCATAAGGAGGTCTAAATAATTTTGGTCTAAATCCTGTCAATTCTTGTATAAGATTAATGTTAGTTTCCAACTCTTCTTTTATTTCTGATTTAGTTAACTTTGTCATATCAGGATGCGTATTAGAATGAAGTCCTATCTCAAAACCGTTGTTATATATTTCTTTAACCATGTCTGGATATTTTTCAATCCAAAATCCTACCAAAAAAAATGTTGCTTTTATACCATAAGAATCACATATTGACATTATTTCTCTAGTCTTATCAGCACCCCATGCAGCATCAAAAGATATTGCCAGTTTATTTTCTTCAGTTTGCACTGAATAGATTGGTAATTTTTTACTGCCTCCAAAATATGTAGCACCCACTTCTACTCCGATATAGTTTAAAGAAAAAGCGGATAGAAAGATAAATACAGCAATGAAGATAAACAAAGTTGCTTTTTTTATAAATATAACTTTCATAGATATCTACCGTCCTATCCTATCATTATTAATGTATTAAACAAAATAAATATGACGAATTCAAATTACAAAATATGCTAAAAAAAAAGAAATAAGGTTATATATTGTCGAAAACCTTATTTCTTTTTTCTTTTTGCACCACAATATGGACATTCAGCTTTTTCTTTAGGAATCATTCCTCCGCAGTATTCGCAAAAATTGTCTTCGTTTGATTTTTGTAAATTATCATGATGATTGTCAATGGTTTTGTTATAACTAATGTTAGTTTTTGATTTGAATTGTCTATAAACAGTTTTTAATATTACAATCATAATGACAATGAAAACTAAAACAAATAAAAAACCAAATATAAATGGCATAAAACCAAATTTATTTCCTTCTTCCATAAAATCATCAATATCTAAATCTAAAAAATAATTTAATAAAGTTGACATAATATAATTATATTATTAAAAATTAATTATTTTGTCAATAAATTTATTTTAAAATATAATTTTAGAATAAAATGGAAAATAAAAGAAAATAAATAATATATTAAAAAATAAAAATAATTAAATTTTCTAATTTTTCTAATTAAAATCATAATAATAAAAAAGATATATATTAACTACATATCTTTTTTTATGAATATAAAATTATAAACTTTTTTTAATATGAGCAAGTGCATTTTTTTCTAATCTGCTCACTTGAGCTTGAGATATTCCCACAGTATCACTAACTTCCATTTGTGTTTTCCCAATAAAATATCTCAAATTTAAAATTTCTCTTTCTCGTTCATCAAGTTGTTTTATTGCATCGAGTAAATCAGTATGGTCAATCCATTTTTCAACTGAATGTTCTGTATCTGCAATATGTTCATCTAATCGCATTTCTTCATCTCCATCATTAAAAAATGATTCATCAAGAGAAATCGGAGTTGATATTGCATCAATTGCGTCATAAACTTCTCTAATTGTTAGATTTAAATCGCTAGCCACCTCTTCTAAACCAACTTCATCGTCTCTATTAGATTGCAATTTTTCTTTGCTCTTCAAAACTAAATACGCGGTATCTCTTAAACTTCTACTTACTCGCATAGCACTTGAATCTCTTAAAAATCTTTTAATTTCTCCTATTATCATAGGTACAGCATAAGTTGAAAATTGAACATTAAGCGTAATATCAAAATTGTCGATTGCTTTCAAAAGTCCAACGCAACCTACCTGAAAAATATCGTCCATATTTTCTTTACTAGAAACAAAACGTTGTGCAACTGACAACACTAGTCTCATATTACAGTATATATAATAATCTTTTGCTGTTTCATCTCCAGCTTTAATTTTTTTTAATAAATTTTCACTTTCTTCTCTAGTAATTTTGGGTAAACTGCTAGTATCTATTCCACAAATATAAACACGTCTTGCCATATCCACCTCGATATTATTGTGTCATATAAAAATATTTTTATCCCATTAAAGTGAAAATTGCTAAAAATTCTTAAATATCGACATTATGTTTTAAACATTACAAATTTTTTCTTAACTAATGAAAATTTAATTATTGTATACTTAGGCTATGACAATTTATATTGAAAATTTTATAATACAAAATGTTTTAATCAATTTATGTTTACTTCGCTTAGTTAAAATTACAATAAAATCTAATAGCACTATATTCAGATTGTGTACTTCATCAATATTAGGTGCAGGGTTTAGTGTTTTATCTGTAATTTATTTGTCTAATAATTTAATATTAAATATCATAAAATTTTCATGTGCAATATTAATGTTGTTAATAGCGTTTAAACAAACAAAAAAACAATTTATATTTAGTTTTATATTGTTATTTTTATATACTTATGCTTTAGGTGGTGCAATAATAAATCTTACTGGGACAAATTATTATACTTCGTTTGGTATTATTTGTTCAAGCAACATTTCGCTAGAATTAATAACAATAATAGCTATTATTATAACTTATTTATACGAATTGATTGCAAAACAAATTAAATTCAGATTACAAACAAACAATTTAATTTATCCTATAAGTTTGTATTTTAAAAATAAAAAATTAAATATAAATGGATATCTAGATACAGGAAATTTTTTAAATTACAATGGAGAACCTGTGATAATAGTTAATATAGATACATATTTAAAACTTGCGAACAAAAATTTAATAGATTTTTATCTATCTAAGGATAATGAAATATCAACTAATACAGTAAATGGTAATAAAAATTTAAAATTATTTAAAATCGATAAAATTGAAATAAAATTTAAAAAAGAAAAGAAAATTTATTTAAATCATTATATAGCAGTAAGCTCAAACAAATTTAATGCAACTAACTATCAAGCATTATTATCACCACTTGATTTATAAAAAGGAGATTAAAATGAAAATCTTTAAATTTATTAAAAACTTTTTTATTCGTATTTTCAAACGAAACTTTTTAGATATTGAGACTATTGTCAATTACATTTTCAGCTCTGAAAGTTTGCCTGAACCTTTAGATAATGATAAAGAATATGCATTAGTAAAAGCATTCCAAGAACAGAATGATATAAGTGCAAAATCTGAATTAATAGAGCATAACTTAAGATTAGTTATGTATATAGCTAAAAGATTTGAAAATAAAAAATTAGATATGCAAGATTTGGTTTCTGTCGGGTCAATTGGTCTAATAAAAGCAGTAGATAGTTATAAGCCTGATAAAAATATAAAACTAGCGACTTATGCCAGCAGGTGTATTGAAAATGAAATACTAATGTATTTAAGAAAAGTAAATAAAAGTTTGAATGACCTAAGCCTCGACGATACACTTGTAAATGATGATGAAGGAAACAATTTGACATTAGGAGAGATAATACCTGATAATAAAATTGCATACGAAGAAATAGAATTAAAAGACCAAAAATCATATTTAATACAATCGATTAGTCAATTATCTGATAAAGAAAAATTGATAATGAACATGCGTTATGGATTGAATGGTTATGAAGAATTGACACAAAAGGAAGTTGCTGACTATATGAATATATCACAAAGTTATATATCACGTTTAGAAAAAAAAATATTACATAAACTTAAACGTGAAATGCAAAAAAATTTATAAAAAAAAGACTAAAAAGTCTTTTTTTATTTTTAATTAAAATCCGTTTAAGAAAATTACACTAATTATAATTTATTTTTTTCTACGTCGTATAAAACAAATTGTTCTTCTAAAGCATCTCCAAAATAATTTAATCTGTCACTACCATATTTAGCGAAATCTATTGGACGTAAAATATCATCTCCATATCTTTTTATACAATGTTGCTGAAAGATATCTAACAAATCATTAGAATTTTTGCCGATAGAAATTTCTTTTATTGTAAAATTTGGATTTTCTTTATTGTAATATGATATAAAATCATGTATACCTTTTATTAATGTTTGATATAATTGTTCTTGCAGTGTTCTATTCAATTCAACATCTCTAATCTTTATTGTATTAAACACCCCATATCTTTCATTTCTATTTATATAAAAAGTTGCCTTTGCAATATATCCTAAATCTAAAAGATTTCCATTATCTAATATGACTTTTGTCTTAATAGCTAAATTTTGTACATTTTCATCGACAATACTAGCTCGCATTATTCCATACCCAACACCATCAAGATGAGCACATCCTTTTTGAATAATTTTACTAATGATAAAATTTATTGGATTATTTCTATCAAGCCATTCATAACTAAACTCAACTCTTCCTTTGCTTAATTCATTTTGATAATTAGTATTACTGATAAATTTGATTAAATGAGTATAATCAATTTTATCTTCTTTATGTTCTTGACTATACTCTTCTGATTTTTCTTCTTCAAGATGAAATGATAAAATACTATTCGGGACTGATTTTGCTTTTCTTTCATTATCAATTTCAACTGCGGTATCAAAAATTGATTGTTTTGAATAGTATGGGGATAACATATTTGCAATTAATCTTAAATTTTCATTGACAACACCAACAAATTTATTTGAATTAAAATAATCTTTAAATTTTTCAAATGTTGCTTTTAATTGTCGTTGTTCCCCTTTATTAGTTGTATTTGTAGCCTGAACCTCATCAAATTGATTATAACATTTATTTATAAATCCAGGATTAGCTCTCTCTTCTGAAATTAATTTATCAAAATTTTCAATAAAGAAAATTGTAAAATCTTGATTAAATCCATTAAGATTCATATTAAAAAACATTTTGCAAGCATTATTTAAATCAAATTTATTTTTGACAATCATTTCTTTCAAAAATTCTGTCACAATTTGAGAATAATTTAACATTTTTTCTTTAATTAGACCACCCTTAGATTTCTTTTTATAACTGTTTTTAGGTAAAAATCCTCCTAAGTTATAATAAAATTTTAAAAATTGTTTTTTATCTGAATCCTTTATATTTGACAAATTTAAAGTATTAAAAAAAGTAAAATTACTACAATCTAAAAATTCTTCAAATTTTTCCTTATCTTTCCATAAAAAAGAATAAAGGGTTTTATATAAGTAAAAAATATTTTCATTTTTTATGTCATTTAAAATTTTTTCTTTTCTGTCCCAAAATGCGATTAATAATTCTTTAATTTCATTTGATTTTTCATCTAATTTTATATAATCACAATCATTTTTTTGCAAAGATTTAGTAAATATGAAAGCATCTTTATCTTTAATAATATATTTTATATCATTATTTACACCAATTGCATTGTATGCAATGCATTTAAATTTATCATAAATTTTTAATCTTTCTATGCTTGGACAGTTTTCGAACACCGATTCACCTAAAATTTCCAGATTTCTAGATAATTCTACATGTGTTAAAAGTCTATTATTTGCAAATGCAAAATTATCAATAATTTTGATTGAATTTGGCAAATATAATTCCAAAATATATGAATCATTAAAGGCATTCTCTTTGATTATTTCTATTGAATCAGGTATATCAATTTCAAATAAACCTAAACAACCACTGAATATTGAATTTCCTAATTGAGTTATATTTTTAGGAATATTTATTTTTTTCAAATATGAACAATTAGTAAAAGCCCCTTCTCCAACAAATTCAATATTATCAGGCAATTCAAATTCAGTAATTTTTGAACAAGATTCAAATGCATGATTACCAATAGTTAACAAAGTTTTTGGTAATTTGCAATCAACAAGTTCTATACAACAATAGAATGCGTAATCATCAATTCTAAATATACCATTTCCCATATTTATTTTTTTTAACGCAGTACATTGAGAAAATGCATATTTATTTATGATGCGTACAGAACTTGGTAAATCAATTTCTTCTATTGATACACATGAAGAAAAAGCAGAATTTTCTATTTTTAATACTTTATTGGGAATGATAATGTTTTTTAAATTGATACACTGATTAAATAAAAAACTTTCAATAACTGTTAAATCTTTTGGCAGTTTCACACTTTTTAAATTAATACAATTATCGAATACACCATTTGCTAAAGTTGTAAGGTTTTCAGGTAGTATAATTTCTTTGATTGAATGACAATTTGCAAAAGCATACTGATAAATTGATTTTAAATTTTTTGAAAATTTGATTTTATTAAGCATTACACATGAATTGAATGCATATTCATCAATTGTTTCTACTCCATCATGCATTATTAATTCTTCAAGCGAAGTAGTACAATTAGAAAAACAGTTTTTTCCAATTTCCGTGACAAAACTTGGGACAACAAATTTCCCATCTATTATATCTTCATTATCAACTTTAACTAAAACATTATTTCTAATCTTCATATTCTATTTAATACAAAATTATATCAGCAGATTATAAATTCGTCAATATGAATTTTTAATATAAAACTAAAAAAATCAGTCTGAAACTGATTTCCTTAATTAATTATTAATTAATATAATTATAGTTTAAATTATAAGATTGCATTTTTTAACTCTATTTCAACTTTTTCTACCAAAACATCCATAAACGATATTTTTTGATTTTCTTGTTTTGATTTTTTATTTGACTCTTTTATTAAATCATTTATCAAATCTTTTTTTGAAATTTTTTCTAAAATAAACATGATTTTACGATTTTTAGAATTGTTATAATCATCTAATCCTAACATTAATGAAATTGATAATAATGTTGCATAACTTTCAACTTTTTGAGAATCTTTTATATAATTTAAAATTCTTAAACCATCATCTTTATTATTAAAAGCATGCCTTGCAATATCAATTGCACTCATTTTAGATACATTTATACTAGTGCCATCTGTAAATTCAAATATATGTTCTATTTTATCTTCATAAAAAAGATTATCTAAATCGAATCCTTTTGAAATTATTCTTTGAATCAATTTATTTTCCATAATGTCTCCTTAATAATTTCAATATATTAACATTGAGTTAAATGATTGTCAATATCAAAAACTCATTAAATATAGATATATCATTAATTAATAAATTTTATATTATATTTTGTTATTTGATAATAAAAAAAAGTCAGTGGGTTAGACTGACTTTTTTAATATTTATATCTAAAAATAAGTACTAGTTTTTTATCTTTAATTTTATTTAAGAGTGTTTTTTCACTCTATACACTCAATGATAATCAAATAATTATCAAAGTCGACTTTAAAGATTACTCTTTAAAAGGAGGTGATCCAGCCGCACCTTCCGATACGGCTACCTTGTTACGACTTCACCCCAGTCACCAGTTT
>CALWTL010000012.1 GCA_944384445.1 uncultured Clostridia bacterium
CCGTCTTTTTGACATTTACGTTTAAATCTCTTTAAAGCACTTTCTGGAGATTCGTTTTCTCCGCAACGAACTGTTGTCAAATTATTCACCACCTTTAATATAAATTCTATATTTTATAATAAACTAAAAAACAAATATTGTCAACATATTTTTGATATTTTCTAATATAAAAAATATAAAACAAATTTTTTGCTACAAATTTTATTTTAAATATTACATTCAAAAGATAATTAAAATTCTTTTAATTTTTCGCCGCCTAAAATATGAATATGAACGTGAAGTACTGTTTGACCTGCATTTTCTCCTTGGTTAATCACAAGCCTATAACCTTGTGTTAATCCTAATTCTTCTTGAAGGTGTGAAATTTTTAAAATAATTTTACCTAAAATCTTTGCCCCATCTTCTGTCATCATATCTATATATGGAACATGCTCATTAGGTATAGCAATCAAATGAATTTTAGCTTGCGGATTAATATCCTTGATTATCATAAAATCATCATCTGAATAAAGTATAGTGCTTGGCAATTCACCTTTTTTTATCTTACAAAATACACAATCTTCCATAAAACATCTCCTATTAAATAATTTCCCCTTGCATACCATTTAAATACGGTTTTAATAATTTAACTTCTACTATATCTCCAACTTTACATTTGGAATCTATATAAGTATATATATAGTTATCAGTATAACCTAAAGATAAATTTTCGTCAACAACTTCTTCTATTAAAACTTTATGAATTGAATTTTTATTTTGATTATAAAATTTTTCTTTAAATTTGTTATTTAATTCTTGTAAAATATGTTCTCTTCGCTTCTGTTCACATTTATCAATTGTTCCAATAAGTTTGGTTGCCACTGTACCTGAACGTTCACTATATGGGAATATATGCATAAAACTAAATTCTATTTTTTTCAAATTATTTAATGTAATATTAAATTCTTCTTCAGTCTCCCCTTTAAAACCTACAATTATATCAGTAGAGATTGATGGATATGAAAAATTTTTCTTAATTTTATTTACAATATCCATAAATTCTTCAATTGTATAGCGTCTGTTCATTCGTTTTAATGTATCATTGCATGCAGATTGTAAACTAATATGAAAATGTGGACAAAAATTTTTTGATTTCTTTAATATGTCAATCATCTCATTATCTAAAATATTACATTCAAGTGAAGAAATTCTAAATCTTATATTTAACTTATCAATTTCTTTGATTAAAGTTTTTAAACCTAATTCTTTACCAATTCTATAATCAGATATATTAATACCTGTTAATACAATTTCTTTTGCTTTAGTATTTTTTATTTCGTCAATAATATCATCAATATTACGACTTCTACTTCTTCCACGAAGATAAGGAATTATACAATATGTACAAAAATAATTACAACCATCTTGTATTTTTATATATTGTCTGGTTCGTGTTTCAATTGGACGGGTAGTATTTACATATTTATCATGAATTATGTCTTGTAAAACTTTATTTTTATTGTTTATAAATTTTATAATTTCATTTTTCCCTTCACTACCTAAAATAGCTATTATATTTTTATTTTTCAAAAATTGACTAGGATTATTTTGCACAGCACAACCACATACTACTATCTTTGCATTTGGATTAAGTTTTTGTATTTTTGATAACATTTGACGAGATTTTCTTTCTGCTGTATTAGTGACTGCACATGTATTAATAATATAGGCATCTGCTTTAATTAAACCTTCACAAATTTCGTATCCCTCTGTTTTTAACTGATTTAAAATTGATTGACTTTCATATTCATTAACCTTACAGCCTAATGTAATTACGCTAATTTTCATCATTCACCGCCTTTAAAGCACTAACTGCAGTTATACATGCGACATCTGCACGAAGTATAGTTTTAGAAATGCTGATAGTATTACAAAATTTAGAAAAAAATTCTACTTCTTGACTAGAAAATCCGCCTTCTGGTCCAATAATTACAGCAAAACTACCAGAAAATTTTTCGATTTTTTGTTTTGAATTTTCGTAAGCAAGAAAACGATTATTATATTTTTTTATATCATTTTTAATCATAAATTTATCAATTAATTCTACTCTCATAATATCAGCACGTTCGCATTGTTTGCTAGCCTGAATAGAAATTTGATTTAATTTATTTAATTTTTTTTCATCAATAGTCACTACACTATAATCACTTTTGAATAATTTGACATTTTTTACATTGAGTTCAGCCAAATTATCAATTGCCGTAGTCAAAGCATCATTTTTTATTAACGCTAAATATACTGTCACGTCAATGTCATCAAATACTGAATTTTTTTGTTTTTCAATAATTTTAGCAACTACTTTATCTTTTGTTATATTTGTTATTTTTAAGTGATAATCAAATCCATTACCATTAAATCCAATAATATTATCCCCAACTTTACATCTTCTGACTTTGGTCAGATGGATAAATTCTTGACCTGAAAATTCAGCATTATCATTAATAGTATTTTCAAAATAAAATCTGTTATCCATTTTTTCCCTTTAGCTGTTTTATAGCTTCATACATATCGTTGTTGAAAATATAATTTCCACTTACTAAAATATCTGCACCTGCCCTAACGCATTGAGTTGAAGTCGTTGAATTAATTCCCCCATCTGCTTCAATCAAAATATCTGAACTAAGTGCTCTAACATGTTTAATTTTATTTAATGCAGACTTATTAAATTCCTGACCGCCTTTGCCAACCTTGACACACAAAATAAGAACAACATCAATATATTTAATAAATTTATCAACAACTTCTACATTTGTGTCAATATCTATTGCTAATCCGACCATAATTTTATTTTTGCGAATCTTTTTTAATACTTTGATTAAATCATCTTCATTTGAAAATGTTTCATAATGAACGGTAATTATATCAGCTCCGAATTTAATATATTTATCTATTTGTTTTGCAGTATTAACATTCATAAGATGGACATCAAAAAGAAGTGATGATTTTTCCTTTAATTGTTCAAGATATGTAAAATCAATTGTTTTATATTTAACATAATTTCCGTCCATAACATCTAAATGATACATATCTGCGCCATAATTTCCTACTTTTTGTAAATAATCAATTTGACTAGACATATTTCTTCCCGCAGGAAGACTAGATGCTGACACCACAACTTTTCGCATATTTTCTCCTAATTAACTTCTAATTAATATTATAACATAAAATTTTAAATTGAAAAAACAAATATTGTCAAAATTAAACTTAAATAAAAACATTTTTTCAAAATTTAAAAAAAATTTATATTATGATTTATTTTCTTTTAGAGTTTTAGCTCTTAACATACCACATGCACCTTCAATGTCACTTCCTTGACTTCGTCTTAATGTTGCACTGACACCCAAATCATTTAGTTTTTTTACAAAGGCATAAGCTTCTTTTTTTGTAGTAGCTTTTAATGTACCTCCATTAACATTTAGACAAATTACATTAACATGACAATTCATACCTTTAGTTAAATTGGATAATTCTTTTGCATTTTCATAACTATCATTTGTATCTTTGATTAAACAATATTCAAATACAACTCTTCTGTTATTTTTATTCAAATAATATTTCAAAGCTTCTATTATTTCTTTAATTTTAAATCTATTAGCAATTGGCATAATTTTTCTTCTTGTTTCATCATCTGTTGCATGAAGTGATACACACAAAGTTATGTTGTATTTTAATTCTGCAAATTTATATATTTTATCTACTAGTCCGCATGTTGAAAGTGAAATATTTCGTTCACTTAAATGAAAACCATTTTTATCAGTAATTAAATTTAACCATTTTATTACATTGTCATAATTATCAAACGGTTCACCACTACCCATTAAAACAATATTAGTAAAATTTCTATCAGTGCATTTGCCATTGTCTGAATTAACTATGCTAATAGTCGACAACATTTCACCTGCTGACAAATTTCTAATTAAGCCATTTTGAGTTGATGCACAAAATTTACAACCCATTCTGCAACCAACTTGCGTTGACATACAAATAGTATTGCCATAGTTCTGTTTTAAAAACACACATTCAATTAAATTATCATCATACAATTTAAGTAAATATTTTTTTGTACCATCTTTGCTTATAAGCGTTTTATAAATTTTTATTGGTTGTAAAATATATTCTGATTTTAATTCATCAATCATATTTTTAGGCAAAGCAATTTCATCGTAATCTTTTGCTTGAATAATTGCATCAAAAATTTGCTTAGCACGAAATTTTTTATATTTTGCTAATAAATCATACAATTCATCTAATGTATAATCGCTAAGAATTTTCAATTATATCTCCCAATTTAAATTTATTTGAATTCATAAACGAAAGTGCCAACATTTTTTGCTTGCCCTCTGGTTGAATAAATAATATTTCTATAGCCTTATCTTTAGTTGCAATAATAAGCCCTTTTTTACCATCGCAACTAAGAATTTCCCCAGGTTTCCCTTTTAATTCGTTTATTGAAGCAAATAACACTTTGTATCTGATATCTTTATAAATGAAATAACAATTTTCTAATGCCTTAATTTTGTCACATAAATATTTTGACGTTGTATTAAAATTAATTAAATAGTCTTCTTTTTTTATCATTGGAAAGTATGAAGAAAGTTTTTCATCTTGAGGATAGTGTCTATCTTTGTAATAATCAAAATTATTAAGAAATTGATTAATACATTCTACACCTAGTGTAGCTAACTTAATAAATACACTACTAGAAGTATCAGTATCTAAAATTTCTATTTCTTTTTCAAAATAAATATCACCCGTATCCATACCAATATCTGTCTTCATAATAGTGATACCTGTCTTTTTTTCACCATTCATTATTGCCCACTGAATAGGTGCTGGTCCACGATATTTAGGAAGTAAACTAGCATGAACATTTACCGTGCCAAATTTAGGTATGTCTAAAATATTCTGTTTAATGATTTGACCATAACTAGCAGTCACAAATAAATCTGGTGATAGATTTTTTAATGTATCTTCGCCATCTCTATTTAATTTTTCAAATTGATATATTGGTATATTTTTATCATTAGCTAGTTTTTTTACAGGAGAAAAAGTAATCTTGTTATTTCGTCCATTTATTTTATCTGGTTGTGAAACAATTGCAATGATATTTTTACCATTATCTATCATACCTTTTAAAATAGTAGCACTAAAATCATTTGTCCCAAAAAATACTATTTTCATTAAATATCTTCCTTCCCTTTTGGCGGTGTTATTAATTTGTCTATATATAAAATACCATCTAGATGATCAGATTCATGACAAACACAAACAGCAGTCCAATCTTCGCATGTCAATGTAAATTTATTGCCAAATCTGTCAAATGCAGTGACTGTCACCGTTTTTGGTCTTTTGACATAACCAAAAGGTAAATTAACACTTAAACAACCTTCTTTTTTATATTGTTCACCGCTTTTTGATGTAATGATTGGATTAATAAATTCTATTTTCATATTATTAATATTTAAAATAAAAACTCTTTTTAAAACTCCAACTTGCACCGCACTCAAACCCGAGCCTATACGATTGTCAAGAGTTTCCCACATATCATCTAGTAATTCCCATAATTTATCGTCAAAAAATTTAACAGGTTTACTCTGTTTTCTAATAAATTTATCTGTATGTTGAACAATTTCTCTTATTGCCATATATTACCTCAAATTATTTGGATTGACTTCTACAAATATTGATACATCTTTTTCTATCATATCAGCAATGTTGTAAAAATCTGCAGTTATTTTATCATCTGGAACGTATCTAGTCAATATTTGATAACGATATTTTGTCTGAATTCTTTTTACTGGCGAAGGCATAGCCTGTAAAAAGATTATTGATTTGCCATATTTTTCTTTCAATTCGATTGCTTTATCAAATATTTTTTTTGTCACGTCTTTTGCTTTATTATCACTAACACTTGATATTAATATGCGTAAAATATTACTAAATGGAGGGAATCCTGTTGTCTGTCTAAGATTAATTTCTTTATCATAAAAACCTTCATAATCATAATTTACGGCATATCTGTAAACATAGTGTTTTGGAGCATAAGTCTGCAATACTACAAACCCATCATTAGTTTTTCTTCCTGCCCTTCCAGCCACTTGTGTGACAAGCTGAAAAGTGCGTTCATTTGATTTAAAATCACTATTATATAAACTTACGTCTGCATCTAATATTCCAACAAAAGATACATTTGGATAATCATGTCCTTTTGCAATCATTTGTGTACCAACTAAAATACTAGGTGTATGAGTAGCAAATTCTTCTAATATTTTCTTGTGACTATCTTTTTTTCTAGTTGTATCATTATCCATTCGATAAATAGGAATATTTTTATAAATGCTTTTCAATTCATTTACTACGCGTTCTGTACCTAAAGCACCATACTTTATATTTTTGCTATTGCAATTAGGACAATTGGTAAGCATTTTATACCGTTTACCACAAAAATGACATTTTAATTCATTATCTTCTTTGTGATAAACTAAACTAACCTCACAATCATCACATTTTGCCCTATATCCGCAATCTCTACACATAACAAAAGATGCAAAACCTCTTCTATTAATAAACAATATAGCCTGTTTACCCCTTTTTATACAATCATCTAATTTGGATAACAATTTTTTGCTAAATGGCGAAGTATTTCCATCTAAAACTTCGTTTATCATATCTATAATTTCAATTTTGGGCATTTGGAGTCCATTTATTCTTTCAGGTAATTTCACTAATTCATACTTACCTAATTTCGCTTTATAATAACTTTCAATACTTGGAGTTGCACTTCCAAGAATTAATGGACATGAATTGTATCTAGCTCTAAATTCTGCTACGTCATGCGTAATAAATCGTGGGTTGCTCTCACTGACATATGAAGAATCATGTTCTTCATCTATAATAATTACTCCTAAATTTTCAATAGGAGCAAATACTGCTGAGCGTGCACCTAAAACAACGTGTGCTTTATTATTGAAAATTCTATCCCATTCATCAAAACGTTCACCTTCACTTAGTCCACTATGTAAGACTGCTACATCGTTAGGAAATCTTGAATTAAATCTATCCATCATTTGAGGTGTTAAAGAAATTTCAGGGACTAACATTATAGCAGTTTTATTTTCTTTTATACAATCTTCAATTATTGTCATATAGACTTCTGTTTTACCGCTTCCTGTCACACCTTGTAATAAAAAAGTTTTATTTTGGTGTTCTATTATATTTACAGCATTTGATTGACTAACTGTTAAAATATTTTTAATAGTTTTTTGATTTGAGTCGTATTGATAACGATTCTTCCTATGTGGATTTTTTAAAACTATACCTTTATCTACTAAAGCATTAACGCTTACTCTACCAAAAAGTTCAACCGCTTTTTGATAAGATAAACTACCTTGTTCATTCAACGTAGCAAGAAGTGACAGCTGATTTTTTGCACGTTTACCAACTAAATTTATAGCTGTATCCAAGTCAAACAATAAAGTTAAATCATATTCAATTATTTCATGTTGACTATCTAGACGTACACAAGAAGGTATTACTAACTTGATACAATCAGATAAACGTAAAAAAAAGTGTTTTGCTAAAAATAAACATAGTTGCAATATTTCTGGTTTAAGTTTAGGAACACTTTCTAAATTTTTAATTATACTCTTAATTTTTTTTACGTCAAAGTCAGTATGCTCGCTTAGTCCTATTACATATCCTAAAACTGTTCTACCAGCAAATGGTACTTTAACACGCATACCTACTTTCGTGTCGTTTAGTGCAACATAATCAAACACTCTATCAACTGCATCATTGGAAATGTCGACTACTACTTGTGCGAACATTTATTATTTTGATTGAACTCCGATGACTTCTCCTTGTGCTACTTCATTAGCTGCGTAATCAATTGCTAAATTTGCACTACCATTTAATAATGTAGGTATTTTGTTTTCCAAATCTTTTGCTCTTGCTCCAACAATTACCGCTACAGCATAACGGCAACCAACTTTTTCTACTAATAAATCAATAGGTGGTTCAAATAACATAATTGCTCCTTTTAAATTGATATGCTTGTATTATACCACTGTAAATTAATTTTGTCAATTTAAATATAAATTTATTTCTTAGACTTGTGTCCATCAATTATTTCTTTTACTTCTTTATAAACATCATAAGGATTTTTAATATAAGTAAAAGAAAATTTATAATTAGCAGTATTAATCATTGGACTTGCCATACTACCAAAAGATAATGTTCCTGTATTTTTATTAATAATTTTATCTAGCCAATTTACATTTACAGTTATTGCCCCTATAGTATCATAATCTAGACTTTTGAAATCAACGCCAATATAGCCTGTACGAATCAAAATTCTTTTATTTGTCACTGCAAATAGTGTTTTATTGTACCATAATGCAATTAAAATTAATGATAATATTATAAAAACAACCACAAATACAATGAATCCTATACTTGTTGCAATATTTACATTTTCTTCAAAAAAAGATAAAACTGTAATAGGAATAAACAATATAGCAATAAAAATGCAAATTAGAATAGTCCCAAAAAAAGTACGAAATTTATTTGGTTTATATATTTTTAAAATTTCTTCAGCAGTATCAAGTACTGGTTTAAATTGTTCTAAATCATTCACATAGACTCCTTTAAAATATTAAATTATACTCCTTTAAAATATTAAATTATTTAATTTATTATTTTAATTTATTTATTATAAAAATAAATATTCTAATTTAATATTATTTATGTTATATATGTTTTTAATAAAAATTATTTTTATTAAAAATTATTTATTTTCAATTAATTTTAATTTAGCCAATGTTTTTTTTGCAGAATTTTGTTCTGCTTCTCGTTTTGTCGAACCTTGTCCGTATGCAATAAAATTACCATCGATAAAAGAACTTGCTCTAAAATTTTCTTGCCCACCACTTGTTAAATATTTTTCAACTTTGTATTCTAATTTAATTTTTTTATTTTGTGTTAGTTCTTGTAATTCAGATTTATAATCAACGTTTTTTATACCTGATTTAATATTTTCTTTTATCTTCAAAGCGTCAATTATTGAACTTGCTATTGAATGCATGCCAAAGGATAAATACATAACTCCAATCATACTTTCAATAGTATCTGCTAAAATTGCATCTGAAATTTCATTTCCTTTAAAACTTTTGCCAAATCGTATTCTATTTTCTATTTTTAATGATTTTGCTAAATTGGATAAATTCTCTGTACAAACAAAACTAGCACGTATTTTTGACATTTTACCTTCTGATTGATGATAATGTTTGTATAAATAATCAGATACAATAGTTGACAATACACTATCACCCAAAAATTCTACGCGTTCATTACTTTCTACTTTTTTTTCATTAGCAAAAGAAGAATGAGTAAATGCCAATTCTTTTAACTCATCATTACATTTTTCAAATAATTCTAAAAAGTTATTCTTCATTTTTTTCAACAGCTATTTTTACCTTTTCTATCAATTTATTATTTGCTAACAAATATGCTTGTTCAATTGTCCTTGCAATGCTATCAGCTTTGCTGTTTCCATGCCCTTTCAATACAATTTTAGTCACTCCAAGAAGAGGTGCACCACCCACTTTTGTATAATCATATTTTTGTTTGATTTCTTTCATTTTCTTTTTTAGAAGCATTGCTCCGAGTTTTGTTTTAAGAGATGAAGTCATTGCATCTTTTAATTCACCAAACAAAATCTCCGCAGTACCTTCTATGGTCTTTAAACAAACATTACCAGCAAATCCGTCGCACACAACAACATCTACATTACCACGCATAACATCACGAGCTTCAATATTTCCAACAAAATTAAGGTTTGAAGAAGAAAGAAGTTCATATGCTTGTTTAACAGTTTCACTACCTTTTTCAGATTCGACACCAATATTCAAAAGTGCTATTCTAGGTTGTTTTACACCTATTGCTTTCATGTATTCATTACCCATTATTGCAAAATGAAGTAAATTTTCAGGTTTACAATCTGCATTAGCACCACAATCAAGTAGCATTACACCACGGTCATTAACTGTTGGTAAAACGGGTGCTAATGCTGGTCGACTAATGTTAGGAATTCTACCTAATTTTAAAACAGCACCTGCAAGAGTAGCACCAGTGCTACCAGCACTAACTAATGCCACAGCATCATCATTTTGTTTTAAATAATCATAAGCAACTACAATACTTGAAGTCTTTTTTGTCCTAATAGCAATAGTTGGTATATCATCCATAGTGACAACATCTGGTGCATGTACTATTTCTAATCTATCTGAAACAAACACAATAGATTGAAGAATCTCTGTGATTTTATCTTTATCACCTACTAAAACTAAATTCAATTTATCATTTGCCTGCAATGCTTTTACTGCACCTAAAACTATTTCAAATGGCGCATAATCTCCACCAAAGGCATCTACTACAATTTTCATATAATTTCTCCCAAATATCCTACTTAAATTTTACACTTAATTATAAAAAATGTAAATAAAATAAATGTTATAATTAAAATTTTTTTAATTAATAAATAAAATAAATATGAATTTACATAAAAATATAAAAAAAATTGTAATTATTTATTTAATTCTTATAATTTTATATAAAAAAATTTTTTATAATATTCATTAGTTTTTAATAAATTTTTATAACTTTGATTTATTGACTATTTTGTGTATACAATCCTTAAAATCTAAAAATGATTAGATTTACATTATTATTCGTTAATATATAACTTTAATTCCAATAAAAAAATAAGGGTGTATCCCTTATTTTTATTTACTTTCTTTCTTATCTAGATTTACAACTTGTTCTCCATCATAATAACCACAATTTTTACATACTTGGTGTGCCACTTTCTTTTCATGACAATGTGGACATTCAACCAAAGTAGGAACAGTTGCTTTCCAGTTAGCACGACGTTTATCACGTCTTGATTTTGATACTTTTCCCTTAGGAACTGCCATAATTAACCTCCATAAATAATTTCGTGCTTAACTTAAAATAATAAGCACACGACAAAATATGGAATTATTTTATCAAAATAAATTTATTTTGTCAATTAGTTATAGTAATTTTTTTTAATTTATATTTTTTTATATAAAGAGAAGGTCAATTTTCCTTTAATTGTAAATTTTATTGATATTAGATTACATAATATATTATCTAAGTAATAATTTATAATTATGAGTGAACATATAATATTAATTCAAAGTTATTTTACAAGATTGGCAGTATCTAGTGCAATCATATATTCTTCATCAGTAGGAATACGGTAAACTTTTACTTTGCTACCCTTTTTAGTAAATTCTTGAATTGTACCACGTGGTGCATTTTTGTTAACTTCATAATCAAAATCAATTCCTAAATATTCCATATCTTTACATACTGCTTCACGAACCAATTCATCATTTTCGCCTACACCCGCTGTAAATATTATATAGTCTACTCCGTTCATAATAGCTGCATAAGCACCAATGTATTTTTTTATAGAATATACCATTAAATCAAAAGCCAATTTAACACGTGGTTTATCCAAATTATTATCTATATCACGTAAATCGCTATATTCTCCTGTCACACCAATTAATCCGCTTTCTTTGTTTAATAAATTTATTGCTTTATCAATGTCTATATTTTTAATTTGCATTATTTCTTTAACAATGGCTGGGTCAATATCTCCTGAACGCGTACCCATAACAACACCAGCAAGAGGAGTATATCCCATTGATGTATCAATACTTACCCCATCTTTAATTGCACATATACTACTACCACTTCCTAAATGACAAGAAATTATTTTTTTACCCTTCAAATCACCAAACAAATCAGCGCATTTCATTGCTATATATCTATGGCTCGTTCCATGAGCACCATATCTTCTTATTTTATTTTTTTCATAAAATTCATACGGAATAGCGTATGTGTACGCATAATCAGGCATTGTAGAATGGAATGCAGTATCTAAAACACCGACATTTTTAACATTTGGCATTAATTCCATACAAGCTTTAATTCCTGTCATTGCAGGTGGATTATGCAATGGTGCGAAATGAATATTTTTTTCCATATCTTCATAAATCTCTTTTGTAATTACAAAAGATTTATTATATTTTTCACCAAAATTTACAACTCTGTGACCAATGGCTTTAATTTCATTCAAATCTTTAATCACACCTTTATCTTTACTAATTAAAGTATCCAAAAACAATTTGAATGCTACTTTATGATTAGGCATATCAAAATTGATGATAACTTTTTCATTCGTTTTATATTCCATGAATGACTTGTCTAAACCTATACGTTGACAATATGCTTTCGCTAATACTTTTCCATTATCTGTTTCCATTAATTGAGCTTTTAAACTACTACTTCCAGAATTTACTACTAATACTTTCATACAATCTCCTAATTTTAAATAATAAACAAAATTATAACACAACTTAAATTTTTAGCAAAACGATTTTAATAATAAATATAATTATTTCATAAGATTTAAAAAAATAATCATATAAATGTTAAACCATGTTGAAACTAGCAAAATAAAAACAAAAAGGGACTTGCAAAATTATTAAATTCCTTTTTGTATTAATTTTAAAAATAATAGACTTATTAATGTTATTTTTTGATAATACAAAAGTTAAAGACCTTAATCTTTTTTACTTTCAATATATGCTACTATATACATATTTCTCATTAGTATATCAAAAAATTCAGGTTTAAAGTTTAATAGATTTGCATTTAAATATCAAAAATCAAAATTTCAAATATCATTTTTATTCAACAATCTTTTCTTAAATTCAATTCATCTTTATATTATTAAGTAAATGATATCTCTTAGTTGGAAAATCATTTCATTTGAAACTTTAATTACAATTTCTCGACCACGACAACCATAGAACTTGAAAATCCAGAAATGGTTGTATCTATATAATGCTCAAGTACATTAAGGTGAGCAGATTTCATTTCATTTAGATACTCGTCCCATGTTACAATTCTGCAAGAAGTTGTCGCAACTCTAACTACTTTATCAGCAAATGGCCTTTCAGCCAATTCAAAAGCTTTACTAATATCCGATCTTCTAGTTTCTTTTCCATCACCCATAACGATTATAAAAGCCTTCCCTTCATCTGTTAGATGGTTATGAACAAATTTTAAGAATTTATGTCTATCTTTATCGTCAACAAGCATATGCAAAACGGCAACTGAATAAATAAAATCATATTTCATTTTAAGGTTATTTTTCAATATGTCCATAACATAAAAATGATTTTCATCTATACCTTTTTCTTTCGCTTTTTGCTTACACCACTTTATTGCTTCAGCAGAAATGTCACTTGCTTCTATATTATAACCTAAAGAAATAAGATTTATAGCATTTTGACCTTCACCACAACCAATTTCTAAAATTTTAGACTTTTTAGTTGCCCCGTATTTATTTAATAAATTTTCGATAGAAGGACTTGGTCTATCACCAGCCCATGCTAACGAAGTTTCAGTATGAATTTTTTTATATCTATCATCATACGCTTCATAATATTTTTTTACCATACAAATATAATATAAAAATACATAAACAGTGTCAAATAAACATAATAAAATTATAAAAATAATAGTAAAATATATTTTATATAAAACATTTTTATAATATGCAAATAAATCAACAACCAATTAAATTAATAACTTTGTCACACAAATAGTATTAATTATTTCTTCAACATTAGAACCGCGACTTAGGTCATTAACAGGTTTATTAAAATTTAGCATAATAGGACCGATTGCAGTATATCCTCCCATTCTTGCAACAAGTTTGTATCCAATATTTCCTGCATTTAAATCAGGGAAGACAAGTACATTTGCATTTCCTCCCACTTCACTAGTCACACCTTTTTTTATTGCAGTTGCTTTGTCCAATGCTGAATCCACTTGCATTTCACCATCAATTAAATATGATGATTTTTTGTTAGCTAGTTCAGTAGCTTTTTTAACTTTATCTACCATATCACTTGATGCACTACCTTTCGTTGAATAACTTAACATTGCTACTTTAGGCTGTAATCCGAGTACTTTTTCAACAAATTCCGCACAAGATATTGCAATATCTGCCAAATTTTCACAAGTTGGATTTTCAATCAACGAAACATCAGCAAACACTTTAGGTTCCGCTCCTTTTTTTACCATTAAAGTAATTCCTGTCACAATCGATTTATCTTTTTTTGTCTTAATGACTTGAAGTGCAGGACGTAATGTATTTGCCGTAGACCAAGTTGCACCCGCTACCACTCCATCTGCCAAACCTTCTTTTAAAAGCATCATTGAAAAATAATCAGCATGCTTAACCAGTTCATTAGCTTCATCTAATGTCATACCCTTTGCTTTTCTCAATTCGTACAAATCTGTTGCAAATTTATTCAAATTTTTATACTTTTCTATATCAATAATTTGACAATAATCTGATTTAAAGCTGTCATCAAAATCTTTAGGTTTACCAAATACAATCAATTTAGAAATTTTTTTGTCTAAAATCTCTTTACATGCAGAATAAACGCGTTTATCTAAATTTGCTTCTGGCACAATTATAACTGCATCAATCTTTTTAGCTTTCTTTTTTAATTCTTCAATTATTTTCATATTATCTCCCTTTATCTTAATTAGTTTTATCCGGTACTTTTTTTGTATTTTTTTTCTTTTCAATATTTATGCCTAATAATCTTTTAATTTCTGAAATATTTTTTTTAGTTATAATTTCACCTTTATTAATTGATTTTTTTGCAGTTTCCTTAGAAAAATCAAATTGGCTAACATGTGGTTGGGATATAGAAATCCTTAAATCTGCTAATTTTGGTTTATTGTTGGCAATAGTTTGTGTCATAAGTGTAGAAGCATTTATAATTGCTTCAATTGTTTTCATTCTTATTTTTTCAATTTGCTTAGAATACTCTCCAATGACGTCAATTGATATAATAACAGCATCTGGCATATATAACTTTGCTACATCTTCTGGTAAATTATTAAGCAATCCGCCATCTACATAAACGTTGTCTCCTATCTTAAATCTTGGAAATACTCCAGGTATTGATATACTAGCTAATACACTATCTTTTACAAAACCAGAATCAAAATATTTTTCTTTACCTAAATTTATTTCTGTTGCAACTGAAACAAATTTAATAGGACAATCTTCATGTTTTTTATCTTTTAATTCTCTGTCTAACAACCTTTTAACTTTATCAACATTTAATACATTTTCTTTAAATAAAGTAGAATATAAACTAAATGGCCCAAGGCTATTAAATTTAAAAGCCATTTCTTCCAATTGTTTAATAGAATGACCACTAGCATAGAAACCACCTACAAGAGCACCCATAGATGTCCCTACAATAATATCAGGTTTGATACCATTTTTTTCTAAAACTTTTAAAACGCCTATATGAGCATATCCTTTTGATGAGCCTCCTCCCAAAACTAATGCTAATTTTTTCATATCCACCTCAATCTTTAATATAATTATATATGATTAAATATTTAAAATCAAATAAAATTATCATTATACTAATATTAATTGTATGTATTATTTTTATTTTAAATCCTAAAATTTATTCAAATTCTTGTCTTAATGCAATATCTGTTTGGGCTTTGAAAGTTTTGCCTGTACTATTCCCGTTTTTTATATTAACTCGTATTATTGTGAGTTTATCCGAATTTAAAGTTAGTAAACTGGACAAGATTTTTAATAATACATATCATGTACCAAAATTCGGTTTTAAAATTTTTTTATTGTCTATAATTTCTGGTTATCCTATGGGTGCTAAATTAATTTGTACTCTTAATGAACAAAGTTTAATAAAAAATAAAGAAGCAGAAAAAATGATGTCTTTTTGTTCAATTAGCGGTCCTATGTTTATAATCGGAACTGTAGGTGTCAATATTTTCTTATCATATAAAGCAGGTTTAATAATTTTAATTGCAAATGTTATTGCAGCATTAATTAATGGCTTAATTTATAGAAAAGAAAAATATATTGAAGAAAAATTAATTTATACAGGAAACAAACAAGAAAATGTATTGTCAAATAGCGTATATGACGCAACAATATCTATTTTAATGGTTTGTGCTTATATAATTTTAAGTTTCTTAATTATAGATATTTTAATAAACATAAAAATTATTGATTATTTTTCGAATTTTATATGTAATATTTTTAATTGTCCACAAAATTTTGATACAATAAAATCTTCAATAATAGGCTTTGTTGAAATTACTCGTGGAATAATTGAATTAAATAATGCAAACATTAGTTTAAGTATAAAAACTATTATAGCAAGTGGTCTAATAGGATTTGGCGGTATCAGTATAATAATGCAATCATTATCATTTTTAAATAAGTTAAAAATTAGAGTTAAAACTATCTTTAAACAAAAACTAACTCAAGGACTTTTATCAGTTATTATCGCAATCCCCCTAGCATTGTTTTTTATTCATTAAAATATTTGACTTTCTTTTTAATTTTTTATACTATTATTATAAATAATTGAGGTTTATATGAAATTTAAGAGACTTGAATATCAACATAAGGATATACCCTTCTTAAAAAAAGATACAATTTATAGAATTTTATTTATGAGTTTATTCTTTGTAATATTCATTTGGCAACTTGTTTCTATGTTTATTTATTATTTTAATAATACATTAACTTCATTAATGCTAATAATAAGTATATGTGTATTGTTAACATCTTTAATGTTAACTTTAATAGGATTATTTTACGCATTCAAAGATATTAATATTATTAATCAAATTAAGCATAAAGGAAAAGCAACACGAGTAATAAGCATTATTTCAGACAATAAAAAAGGCAGTTTTTTAAGAATTTATAATGTATTATCTAAATTTATTTGTTTTATGATGTTTATAGTTTTAGTGTGTGGAGTGACTTATTCTGTATTAGAAATTATTTATTATTCTTCAATAACATTTTATATGCCAATTTTAATTTTGTTTGCAATCAGTGGTTTCAATAGTGTATATCATATCAAAGCAGAAATGATTACAATTCAAAATGTACAAGAATTTAATTCTTTGTATTAAATCAAATTTTTATAACAATTTACACCTAAAAAATAAAAGCACTTATTGAGCTTTTATTTTTTTATTTTAAATTAATCATATTCTTATTATTTATTCAATGCATATTAACATTCTTAAAATAATAATTACTAATTATCTATTATTCTGCTGTATATATATTCATACACATTTGCTGCCAATTCTCGCCAACGTTTGCAAGCGACAGTAGCATTATGTCGTGTATCCGTTTTCAATTTTAATGAAAATATTGAGTCTGTTGTTAATGGCTCTAATATTTTTAAATCTACTGTATAACTACCATCTTCATTTTTATAAGATTTTGCTACATATTCTTGATTGCGCTTAAATTGCATTTTGTTTTCTTGTGCAAAATGAGATATATTATCTCTGAGACTAGCAGGAATTCTAGTATAAAATTGAGACAAACATTCCCTACCTGCAACTGTAATATAATACCTATTTTCATCACTATCAGTATTAGGTTTGTAGACAAATTTTGATGTAATTAATTGTGATAATAAATCTTTGCAATCCATCCAGTTAACCCAATTATTTTGACTGGAACAAATTTCCAAAATAGAATTTTCTGTAAGAGGAATCTCCATTTTGTCTAAAACATAAAGTAAAATCAATTTATTGACAGTATTGTCTGGTACAAAATCCATAATTTATCCTTTAATGCAATTATTATACAATATTCTTAAAAAAAATACAACATTTTAAAAAGGTTTGAAATTCTTGCTATCAATATTTAATTTTGTTATAATCATAAAAGGAGTATGTATGAATAATCAAAGTATTCACGAATTGATTCCTTTTAACACTGCTTGTGATGAATTTATTTTAGGCAAATATATATTAGCAGATATTAAAATAGGTTCAATATTAAAAATAATATCAGAAGATGAAAAAATTAAAAACATCATTACGTCTTGTATTGATGAATACGATTTCAATACCGCTTTTTCATTAGCATCGAAAGAAAATGAAAATGGTTTCAGTCTAACGATACCTAATAACGAAAAAGAAATTATAGCTTTTGTTTATAATTTGCTATATAAATTTGATAATAAAATATATGATTTTTATGATTTCATTTCTAAATATTATAAAAATGAAGGTGAATCAAACGGAAAAGAATTTTATAATTTTGCTAATGCAATTATTATTCCTTTCAAACAGGCAATAAACGATATTTATTCAAAAAGACATGTAATTGTAGATGCTGATGATTACCAAACAAATTATTATAATAAAATAAAGCAATGTATTAGATTGATTATGAAAAATCTTGATATTTATAAATTAAAAATGAATGAAAAAGAAGAATTTACAATGTTGCTTAATTCACTTTTCATTGCTAGTGAAAAAAATGATAAAAAATTAGTATATTCCTTAATGATTGCACTTGATTATTTTACAAAAATAAACAAAAAATCTCGTCCAGCATATCTTTCACTTGAAGATTGTTTTACTTAAAAAATACCACAGAATGTGGTATTTTTTATATTTTTTTATTGCATTGATTTATTTAAACATAAATCTTTAATTATTGTATTTCATTAAACCATTTTTTCCCTATTGTGAAAAGCAAACTAACAACAATAATTGCTAAAATAAAATTAAATATAAAGATTATTCCCATATATAATGTTATACCAAATGCTTGTATATCTGGACTAAAAATAAAATATATAATCATAGGGATAAATGAAATTATCATATTGACAATCATAGTAGTTATCATGCTTGCACCTTGTTTGACTGCTTGTGTTTCACTAGTCCACTTTAATTTTGGCATTTTTATATTCATTAGCATTCCAAATGAAATATACAAAACTAGACTTGTAATATAATAGAAAAATAATAGTAGACTTACACCAAATTTAAATGGATTAATTATCCATATAATTATTTGTGCAATCAACATAAACGGAAATGATAAAATAAAATTAAAAGTTAATTTAGACAAAATTAATGTTCTATAACTAATAGGAAGACTTTTTAAACTATAAAATTTATTCCCTTCAATAGAAATAGAGACTGCAGTTGTAGGTGCAATACCAAGACTTAAAGTCAATAAAGTCATTGAAATTACTGCAAATACATTTAAAACATCACCAGTTAAACCTTTTGTCTCAGTGGCAATAATAATTGCCATTATTATTACAATAATAGGTCCAATTATTCCATTCATTAAATATACTGGACTTGATATGAAATTTTTAGATTCTTTTTTTAATAATGTTGAAAAAAGACTTGATTTTTTGAAATAAATTTTTCCATTATTTTTTTGTTTTATATGAACGTTGAGTGCAGAATTTATCTTCTTATAACCTATAGAAACAATAAATATACTTATTAACACAAAAAATAGACTTATACCAATAAACGCTAAAAACCATAATCCATTTAACTGTATAATAGAATTATATAAAAAATAAATTTGTGGTAAAATTATTTTTATTGATAAAGGTATTTCTCCAATAAATGCATTAGTAAAAGTAGTAGAATCTGCAGTAAATATAAACACATATAACAATATTAAAAAAATTACAGTTATTACACTTCTTATAATATTCTTATTTTTCATTTTGCTAGAAATAATATTAACTATCCAAGCTAATAAACTGCCGAATAATTGAGTAAACGCTGGCAACATGAAAAGTCCTAAAATGGCAATTATAACAGCAGAAAATGTAATGTTTTCAAAATAAAAATATACAACAAATGTAGGAACTCCTATCATTGCATTGTAGATAAAAGAAATCATGTACGAACTAAGATATTTTGCAGATATAACACTTATAGTTTTTATAGGTAATGACTGCAACATTTCGTAATCTTTTGATTTATAAAAATATCCTTGCGTATCAAAAGCTGTCATCATCACAACCATAATTGTTGACATCATTAATCCAACAATTATAATACTAGAAGCTGAACCTGATAATTTAACTTGCATATTAGCAATATTGTATAACGAGTATCCTAAACAGCCAGCAATAAATATAAAAAGAATAAAAAAATACAAAAGATTCTTAGCACTACTTCCTTTATTTGTTCGATTAAAAGAATTGCCTAAATTTTCTTTAAAATAGATTTTTGTTAAATTAAATATTGTCTTCATTTTCTAACTCCAAGAAAATATCTTCAAGACTATTCATACCTTTAACTTTTTCCATAGTATCATGAACAATTAATTTGCCTTGTTTTATTATAGCGACATGAGAACAAATCTTTTCAGCAACATCTAATACATGTGTTGAATAAAATATTGTCGCTCCACTATTTGCAAACTCTTGCAATATTATTTTAAGTTGATGACTACTTATAGGGTCAAGACCAACAAAAGGTTCATCTAAAAGCAAAAGTTTTGGTTTATGTAAAAGTGCAGAAACTAAAGCTAATTTCTGTTTCATACCATGACTATATGAAGAAATATTATTTGTTAAATCTTTATATATTTCCAATCTGTTAGCATATTCTTCAATATTTTTCTTTCGTTCTTCAAGACTTAAACCAAATACATCTGCAATAAAATTCAAATATTCAATACCTTTTAGATGCTCATAAAGGTCAGGATTATCAGGAAGATATGCTATTTGCATTTTAGCTTTTAAAGGTTGTTGTTGAATATCAATATCATTAACAATAATTTTGCCTTCATCAAAACCTATAATTCCGGCTATAGCTTTTAATGTTGTAGTTTTACCAGCACCATTATGACCAATAAAAGCACAAATTTGACCATCTTCAACTGTTAAATTTAAATTATTAACTGCAATCTTATCGCCAAATTTTTTTGTAAAATTTATTATTTTTAACATTATAACTCCTATGTTTATTCTAACAAATAATTTATTAGAAATCAAATAGTTTAGAAGTTAATATTTAAACTATAAATAATAGTATACAATAATATTAAGGTTTATATTCTCATAATTAGTATAAAAAAAATCCCTGATATTACAGGGAATTTTTAAAATGGTGCCGGTGGTCGGGGTCGAACCGACACGGGCGGTTAAGCCCCCAGGATTTTAAGTCCTGTGCGTCTGCCATTTCGCCACACCGGCATGATACTTAACACAAGTTTAAATAAAATTATTATAATGTTAAATTAATATAAACTTGTCCTATATCCCAACATTATCATAATAATTAATTATTCAATAATAACGATGGAGGCACCAACCAGATTCGAACTGGTGATAAGGGTTTTGCAGACCCGAGCCTTACCACTTGGCGATGGTGCCATGTAGACTATATTATTATATATGAAAAAAAAATAAATTGCAACATATTTTACAAAATTTTTTATATTTTTATATATAAATAAAATAAATTTTTTCAATAATTGCAAATTATAATGCATTTAATAATAAAATTGCTACTTATTAATAAAAAAACTTGATAAACAATTAATATTATCAAGTCATTAGAATTATAAGTATTTTTGGAGCGGAAGACGAGATTCGAACTCGCGACATTTGCCTTGGCAAGGCAACGCTCTACCACTGAGCCACTCCCGCAT
>CALWTL010000013.1 GCA_944384445.1 uncultured Clostridia bacterium
TATTTTCCATGAAATCATTTATGCATATTCAGGATTACCATTAGATGAAAATCGTAATGGTTTATTATTATTAAGTGGAGGAATAGATAGCCCTGTTGCAGGTTTTTGTATGGCAAAAAGAGGTCTTAGACAAGATATATTACACTTTGACAGTTTCCCTTATACTAGTCCACAAGCAAAAGAAAAAGTAATAACGCTAGCAAAAAAAATAAAACCATATATAGGTACTAGATTTATGTATATTTGTAGTATGACTAAATTACAAGAAGAATTTCATCTTAATTGTAAATCTGAATATGCTATAAATTTATTACGAAGGTCTATGATAAGAATAGCAAATTTATTATGCGAAAAGTACAAATATAAAACAATAATTACAGGAGAAAGCTTAGGACAAGTTGCTAGTCAAACAATAGAAAGTTTAACTTCTACAAATTCTGTTGCAAAATATTTAGTATTACGACCATTAATTAGCTTTAATAAAGATGAAATTATAAAAATTGCAAAAGAAATTGATACCTATGATACAAGCATCCTTCCTTACGAAGATTGTTGCACTGTTTTCTTGCCTAAAAATCCTATAATCAAACCCAAAATCAAAGATGCAGAATTTGAAGAAAAGAAAATTGATTTAGATAAATTAATTGAATTTGTAATTAACAATATAGAAGTTATAGATTTAGATAAATAATCTTAGTTGATAAAATAAATCAATATATTGTGTAATTTATATATTAAATACTCAATATATTTTTATTTTTTTTATGTAAATTTATTTTTATTTACTTTAACAAAAATTTATAAATTTTATTTATTTTACGAGCACTTGACTTAATAATATAAATATAGTACAATATTATTGTCGCATTAGCGAAATGAAAGGTAGGTAAAGATGAACATAGTAAATACAAGTTTGCTATGTAGTGTAAGTGTTGGAGTGACGGTCATTTTATCTATAGTACTATTTTTGGTCGGTATAGGTGCTGGTTTTGGCATTTATGCCGTGGTTATGAATAAAAAATCTAAATCGGCTAAAAAAAATGCGGATAAAATACTTGAAGATGCTTATGCTCAAGCAGATAAAATAAAAAAAGAGCAAGTTGAACAAACAAATAAGGAAATAAGCATATTAAAATCTACATTCGAACAAGAAAATAAAGAACGTAGAGAAGAAGCTAAACGTAGTGAGGAACGTCTTTTTGCTCGTGAAGAATTATTAACTAAACGTGAAACTGCTCTTGATAAGAAAGTTGAAGAATTAGAACAATCAAAAGAAAGAGTACACAATCAAATCGAAGCATTAGCTAGTAAAGAAAATGCATTAGATGAAATGCAAGAAAACATAATTAAGGAATTAGAAAAAGTTAGCCAAATGTCAAAAGATGAAGCCAAACAGGTAATCATCGATAGGTATACAGAAGAAGCAAAAATTGATGCAGTTAAAATTGCAAAAGAAATTGAGGATAAAGCTAAAAACGAAGCAGAAAAAAAAGCAAAAAATATTATAACATTAGCAATACAAAAATGTGCAGCAGACCATACTAGTGAAGTGACAACAAGTACTGTCACTTTGCCTAATGAAGAAATGAAAGGTAGAATTATTGGTAGAGAAGGCAGAAATATACGAGCTTTGGAAGCAGCTACAGGTATTGACTTTATTGTCGATGATACACCAGAAGCAATTACTCTTTCTGGATTTGACCCTGTTAGACGTGAAGTTGCTAGGATTGCTTTAGAAAAATTAATTTTAGATGGAAGAATCCATCCTACAAGAATAGAAGAATTAGTTCAAAAAGCACAAAAAGATGTTGAAGAAACAATAAAAGAAGCAGGTGAAAATGCATGTTTTGATGCAGACATTCATAACATTCATCCAGAAATTGTTAAAGTTTTGGGTAGATTGAAATATCGTACAAGTTATGGACAAAATGTATTAAATCATTCTTTAGAAGTTTCTTATATCGCTGGTATGCTAGCAGCAGAAGTTGGTGCAAATGAAAAAGTTGCAAGAAGAGCTGGTTTACTTCATGATATTGGTAAAGCAGTAGATCATGAAGTTGAAGGTACTCACGTAAGCATAGGTGTAGAGCTTGCTAGGAAATACAAAGAAAGTGAAGCAGTAATTCACTGTATAGAAGCTCATCATAATGATATAGAACCAAAGACATTAGAAGCCGTCTTAGTACAAGCTGCTGATGCTATATCTAGTGCAAGGCCTGGTGCTCGTAGAGAAACAATTGAAAATTACATTAAAAGATTACAAGACCTTGAAGAAATAGCAAATTCATTTAATGGGGTAGAAAAAACTTATGCTATTCAAGCAGGACGAGAAATCAGAGTAATGGTCAAACCTGAGCAAATATCAGATGAAGAGGCACAAGTCCTTGCTCACGACATTGCAAAGTCTATTGAAGCTAAACTTGAATATCCTGGTCACATTAAAGTAAATGTTATAAGAGAATCTAGATTCACTGATACTGCAAAATAGATTAAACAAAAATAGCGAATTTATCGCTATTTTTTATTTCTAAATTATATATATTTCAATGGCAGGGGAGACGCGATTCGAACACGCAACCGACGGTTTTGGAGACCGCTACTCTACCGTTGAGCCACTCCCCTATATTTTATAGTATATTATAGACTAAATATTTTGTCAAGAAATATATGAATTTAATTAATTTTTTTAAATAAATTGATATATTTTTGCTTTTATATTAAATTTTAATTATGTATAATAATATAAATAAATTTTTTAAACATTTCAATATAAATGGAGTAAAATTATGAAAAAAGTTGTTATTTATACAGATGGAGCATGTAGCGGAAATCCAGGTGATGGTGGATGGGGAGCAATTTTATTTTATAAAGATATAAAAAAAGAGTTAAGTGGACATCAAGAAAACACTACTAATAATCAAATGGAATTAACTGCAGCAATTAAAGCATTAGATTTGTTAAAATTTCCATGCAAAGTTGAATTATACAGTGACAGTGCATATTTAATCAATGCTTTTCAAGAAGATTGGATTACAAAGTGGCAACTAAATAATTTCAGAACAAGTAATAAAAAACCAATACAAAATTTAGAACTATGGCAAAAATTAATCGAACTAAATAATTTACATAAAATTAAATGGATTAAAGTGAAAGGTCATGCTGATAATACATATAACAATAGATGTGATGAATTGGCAACATCTGAAATAACTAAACATAAAAAATAATATTTTATATACTTATATTTTATTAATAAAAACGTTTGCATAATTCTATGATTTTTTTATAACCTATAAAGTGAGTGAAAGGAGGGGTAATGATACAAAATTCACAAAAATATAAATCAATTTTAAAAATCATCTTAATTGCTTTAACTTTAATTCCTTGCATGATATTTCTATCTGCATGTGGTGAAGAAGAAAAAAAATCTTCAACTGACAACACAAATCAAAACTCTAATCAAACAATAATTTACAATACTAAAGACATGAGTGATGAACAAATTTTATCTTATTTCTCAGATAAAGTATTGCAAGATATAAAAAACGATACTTACAACAGAACCATAATTGTTTATAATGTTGGTTCAGACATTGATGAATCTGTTGAAATTAAATGGACATTATCACTTGATGGTAATCCAATTATAACCGATGAAACAAGCAGTAATTATGTCGATGAAGACAAACCTGAAAGTGAAACTAGAAATGTCAGTGTTGTGATAGGTTGGGCAGAAGAAGATTTAGATAAAGTTTGGGATTTTGAAATTTATTATATGGACAATGACTCTAAAGTTGTATTAAGTCAATTTGAAATAAATGTGACTTCTGAAGATTTTGTTAAAGTGCAATAAAATAAAAAACCTTTTATAATTATATAAAAGGTTTTTTTTATATCGATTTATTAAATAATTTTAGAGCTCTTTTCTTTTAAATAAATGTGAACCTATTAAATTAGCAATTATTATAAATAGCCCTATAACTAAAATAGTTAAAATAAAATTCGAACTAGCATATATTTTTGCACCAAACATTATGTTAAGAAAGTTATCTGACAATGCATAATTTGAACTTCCGAACATCGAATATAATGATATATGCGAAAATGGATAAAAGGCTAACCAGCTGTTGACTCCATCTGATAAAATAGGTAATAATGTATTTATCAAATATAAAACTAATAAAATTGTGACTGATAATAAATCTGATTTAAATAGGGTAGAGAATAACAATGCTATTGAAGCATATACCGTTAATTCCAAGAACATACTTATTAAATATATCAACAACATTACTATTGGATGCATAGTTATTGCAGTTGTTCCATTAAAAATTGTCAATATTTTTAATGACTGAAATCCATATACTGCTCCACCTACACATAATGCTATAATTGCGGAGAAAATTATCATAATTGTAGACATTAATAAAATTGCAAATAGTTTCCCAAAATATAATTTTGTTCTGCTTATCGGTCTTATTGCTAAATAACGCATAGAACCTTCTTTTATTTCTCCTGCTATTGCGTGACAAGCAACCATTATAGCATATACGATGATAATAAATGAAAATAATTTTAAAACAAAATATGCATAGTCATAAGCATTAGTTTCATGATTAGATGCAACTCCAATTGTTAGAGGATGAGCATAATCATCTTCAGTTTTATTATTATCAAATAAATAAGTATACCTAATTAAAAATGAATTTGCATCATACTTAGATTCACTACCTAAATACATTAAATCTAATTGCTCAGTTGTACTAACAGTAGAAAATGCATTTGTTAATAATTCATAATGTGCTAAATTTATATAAGTTTTAGCAGTGTTAATATACAAATTGATTAAATTTAACATATCATCTTTAGATTTTAAGCTTGTATTAATTTCTGAATCAGTTTGCGCTAAATCTTTCAATTCATTAATTTGATTTAATATTTCAGACATTCGATTATTAATAATAAAATACTTAGTATTTTCTTCATTTATCGTATAATCCTTTATCAAATTAGAATCTAGGGTAGGAAATTTAAAACTTTTAATACTTGTAGTAAAGTTTTCTTTGAAATTATCTTCATATTCTTTACATATTTCTGCTATTTGTGACCTATTTGATTCTGATACTGTGACATTAAATATTTCATAAATATTTTCATATAAATTTTCATAATTATTATAATTTTTATTTGTAGATATTATTGTATAGGCACCTTTTTGTGCATTATTAATACCTGTATTAATAGAATTATTTAAATTTGTAAGACTTTGCAATAGCAAATTTTTTGTTGTATTGATGCTTGAAGTACTAGATGAGTCATAAGCACAATTTCTATAAGCTGAAAAATTATTTTCAAATTCTTTATATAAATTGTTAATATATTCCTTATAGGTTGTCCCATTTATAGTATATAAATTGACTAATTGTGTAGTATTAATTATATTATTATCTGTTTCAATTTTTAAGCCTGAACTAACTCCATTCCCATAAAATTCGCCATAAATATCTAATACAGATTCACCTCTTATATTAACAGATGTATCTTCATATACTGTAGGTTTATAAATAAATACACCAAGAACTAATACTACAGCTAACAAAATAGCCAGAATATAAATTCCAGGCTTTGATACCATTTTTTTTATTTCTGCAGACACTACTTTAAACATAATACTCCTATATTATACTAGATGACGGGCGATTACTATTTAACAATTCAAAATACAATTCTTCTAGTGATTTTTGAATCTTTTTAATACCATAAATTTTTACTTTTTTATAAGTTAAATAAGAAATTACCACTGCGATATTAGCTTCTTTAAGTGGAAGAATTACTGAATTTCCAACAACTTTTGAAGGAATTTTATATTTTTTCTTTAATAATAAAGCAGCATAGTTAGGGTAGTTGCACAAAAATTGTACGCGTTGTTTAGATTCAACAATTGAATTAATTTCTTTCATAGTCTTATATTCAATGATTTTTCCATTGTTAATTAGTCCTATAACGTCACAAGTATGTTCTAATTCTGAAAGATTATGACTTGATATTATAATTGACATTTTTTCTTTTTCAGCTAGAACTTTTAATATATTACGTATTTCAACAATTCCATTGGGATCAAGTCCATTTGTAGGTTCATCTAAAATTAATAATTTTGGTTTATTTAAAAGTGCTTGAGCAATACCTAATCTTTGTTTCATACCTAACGAATATGTAGAAAGCTTGTCATTAATTCGATTTTCCATGCCGACAAGTTTTACAATCTCAGATATACGTTTTAAAGCTTTTTTCCCATAAAAACTTGCCAATAATTTTAAATTTTGTAATCCAGATAAATAAGGGTAGAGTTGAGGTATTTCAACGACAGCTCCAACATTATAAATAGCTTGTTGAAAATTTTTTTCAATACTGAAGCCACAAATTTTTATACTACCACTAGTTATTGGAGTCAATCCTGTAATCATTCTAATAGTTGTTGATTTTCCTGCACCATTTGGACCAACAAAACCAAAAATTTGACCAGGAAAAAGAGAAAATGTGACATTATTTACAACCTTTCTCATGCCATATGTTTTTGTTAAATTATTTACACTTAATATAGGTATCATTGTCACTCCTATTTTTTATTTTTTTTAACAAATAAATAAGTAAACAAAATATCTGCAAACATAGTAGTAGATAAAATTATAGGTGCATATAAATTTGCAAAATTTGATATACTAAACATCTTTTGTAAATTATTATTCCCCATGTTAATATTGACAACAATACAAATAATAATAATAAATAATTCAATAGTTAGAGTAATATATAATTGTTTTTTCAAATCAGGTTCATATTTATCATTCTGTAAATGTTGTCTGAATTTTTCATACAAACAAGCAAATATAGAAGGATAAAATATAAATACAAATAATGATATTAAGAAAAATACATAATATAACGCACTAGCATTGGTTTTAAAATTTACAATTACTGTAGAAATTAACATCATTACAAACAAATATAGACTAGTGGCTAAAATTTTATTTCTTAAATTTTTGATAGTATTTTTAGCATAAATATAATTTGGATTAGTTTTGAAATCAACGTAATCAACAAATTTTATTTTTTTATATGAATCTTCATTTACATATGTAGTATTATCATCTAGATTGAATATAACATTATTTACATTTTCATTTTGCAGTTTTTGCTCATTATCATTAGTAGTTGTAAATTGATTTTTATATTCTTCAGAAATTATCGTAGATTGTTTTTCTGTAAATTTAGCTACATCTTTATTTTCAGCAAATTTTTCTTCAGTATTTACTTTATCATTTTTTAATATCTCAGTATTTGATTGATTAATTTCCATTTCTGTAGCATTATCTATATTTGAATTTGCAAATACTTCTTGTGAGGGTAGTATATTTTCTTGTAATTTTATATTATCTGTATTGTTTTCATTATTGTTATCAAAGTTTAAATTTTCATTTTTTTCATTTGAAAGTAAACTATCCATAATGGAGATATTGCTAGAATTAGAAGAATATACGTCTTTTGAATTATTATTAAAATTTGAGTACTCATTATTATTTTCATTTGAATAAAAAGAAAAAGAGTTGTCATCATTATCTTCAGATATTATATTTTTTATTAACACATCATAGTGTGGTAGAGTAGAAACTTGCATTTTTCCATTTTCCGTAATTTTATAATAATGACGCTTACCACCTATATCGCTATCAAGCCAATACGAAGAAATAAATTTAGATTTCTCTAATTTTTTCAAAATAGTATAAAGTGTGGGTTGTTTTATTATGATTTTTCCTTTTGATTTAGTTTCGATTGATTTAGTTAATTCAAAACCATATTTATCACACTCATTTAATTCTAATAATATCAAAGGAATTAAATCTGCGGTTTTCATATTTCCCCTTATAAAATAGTATAATTGTATTATATAATAAAAGTAAAATTTAGTCAATAGAAATAAAAAATTTATGCTTTCTTAGCATAAATCTTAAAATTTATTTCTAATTAAACCGACAACTTTGCCTAAAATTTCAACATGATCCGTAATAATAGGGCGCATAAAAGAATTTTCTGGCTGTAATCTAAAATATCCATTTTCTTTATAATATCTCTTAACTGTTGCTTCATTGTCAATCAAACAAGCGACAATTTCACCATTATTTGCCACTGATTGTTTAGAAATTACTACAAAATCTCCGTCGTAAATTCCAATATTAATCATACTGTCGCCTTTTACTTTTAATACAAACATATTTGAACCTGCGAATAAATTTTCAGATACAATAATTTTATCTAATAAAGTTTCTTCTGCTAAAATGGGCTGACCAGCAGCTATAACGCCAACGACAGGTAGGGTAATATTGTTTATAGATTTATCAACCAATTCAATTGCTCGGTTTTTATTAACAGATCTAGTAATTTTACCCATTTTTTCTAACTTTTTTAAATGATATACTGCACTTGAAGTTGAATCTAAATTCAATTTATCACAAATCTCACGGATAGTAGGAGGATACTTTTTATCTTCCAGATATGATACAATGAAATTATAAGTTTCTATTGTTTTGTCCATAAATATTTTACTCCTACTATAATATATCAAAAAATTAAATAATTGTCAAACATTT
Source organism: uncultured Clostridia bacterium (assembly GCA_944384445.1). Taxonomy (GTDB): domain Bacteria; phylum Bacillota; class Clostridia; order Christensenellales; family UBA1242; genus Onthoplasma. Next base: position 8,646 of record CALWTL010000013.1, read on the forward strand.
GTTCGATATTTATTAAATTTAAAATAATTATATAATAAACACAAAATATAGTATGTATTATAATATACTTACACTTAATATCATAATAGTTAATCTTGTTTAAGCTTTACTTTGCCTGCTACGGAACGTCGAATATCCTCACTTATGGCAGCATAATGTTTTTTTGTTGTATTGACATCTTTATGTCCCAAAACTTCTGCAACTACATAAATATCTTTTGTCTGATTATATAAATTAGTACCATATGTTGAGCGTAATTTATGTGGAGTTATATTTTTTAAAGGAGTAGCAACCTTAGCATATTTCTTTACTAAATATTCAATTGCTCGAACACCTAAACGCTTTCCTTGACTAGATATAAATAAAGCACGTTCTTCCTTTGGTATATTTAAACTATCTCGATATTGCAAATATTCTTTCAAAATTGTAGCGGTTTCTTCTCCAAAATAGAGAATAACTTGATTTCCACCTTTTCTAGTCACTCTAAATGAATTTAAATTAAAATTTATATCATCTACATTTAATCCAACACATTCACTAACACGTATGCCGGTTGTTAAAAACAACGAAAGAATTGCATTATCTCTAACTTTAAATTTTTCATTATATTTTTTTTGATGCATAGAAAATCCTGTCAACGTATCACAAGAGTATAATAATTCAGTGGTTTCTTGGGGTTCTAAACGAATAATTGGTTTATCGTGTAATTTAGGTGCAGTTACTTTAGTAGCAACATTAGCTTTAATCATGTCCTTATTAAATAAATATTTAAAAAATGCTCTAAGACTTGATAATTTTCTTAATTTGCCACGTTCTCCATTAGTCACAACTTCGCCATTATCTTTGTCATAATATGATAAATATGACATATATCGTTCTATTAAATGAGAATCTATTTGGTCAATATCATTTAAAGTAATATTAATGATTTTTTTATTAAAGCCAATTGTCTCGTATGTAGTTAAATAATTAAAAAATATTTTTAAATCTATTGCATAATTTAATCTAGTAAGTGGGGTAGTGCTGTCTTGTATTCCAATAAAAAATATACTGCAAAAAGCGGGCAATTCAGTCAAAATTTCATTTAATTTTTTCATATTATTTCTATTTCTATCAAGATAATAATTGTTTGACATATTTAAATTCCTTAAAATATTATATAATTATTATAACATATCTTTGCGTAAAAATATAATAATTTTTTATATTTTTTTTAATTTTTTCATAAAATAATTTGACAAATCAATATATATATTTTAAACTACTAATAGTTTAATATATCAATGATAGGGATTAGTATATAATGAAAGTGCGAGAGAATTTGCGGTTGGTGTGAGCAAATCATGGAAATTATATATGTCTACCCCTTAGATACCTGGTAATGCGGGGCTGATTGCATAGCACAATTTGCAAAAAAGATTGGAACGTTTTACGTTCAAATAGAGTGGCACAGTGGTAAAAATCACCTCTAACATAGGGTGATATTTTTTATTTTAAAAGGAGATTTTATGATTGATATAAATTTAATTAGAACAAACCCTGAATTAGTTAAAAATAATATAAAGAAAAAATTTCAAGACCATAAACTTCATTTAGTTGATGAAGTAATTGAAATGGACACTAAAATTCGTGCATTAAAGCAGGAAGGAGATAGTTTGCGTGCAAAACGTAATATTTTATCTCAACAAATCGGTACTTTAATGAAAGAAAAAAAGATAGAAGAAGCTAACCAAATTAAAAATGAAGTAATAAAAAATAATGAACGTATTTCAATTATTGAAAATGAAGTATCTGATTTAGATAACAAAATAAAACAAGATATGATGAGCATACCTAATATAATAGCTGATGATGTTCCAATTGGTGAAGATGATAGATTTAATGTTCAAGAAAAAACTTTTTTAGAACCTAAAATACCAGATTTTGAAATACCTTATCATACAGATATTTTAGAGAAATTAAATGGTTTAGATATTGATAGTGCAAGAAAAACTTCTGGACAAGGTTTTTATTATTTAACTGGTGATATTGCAAGACTTCATAGTGCAATACTCGCTTATGCTCGTGATTTTATGATTAATAAAGGCTTTACTTATGTTATCCCTCCATATATGATTAGAAGTGACGTTGTAAAGGGCGTTATGAGTTTTGAAGAAATGGATAATATGATGTACAAAATAGAAGGTGAAGATTTATATTTAATTGGTACAAGTGAACACTCAATGATTGGAAGATTTATGAATACTATTATACCTGAAGAAAAATTACCAATAACATTAACTTCGTATAGTCCTTGTTTTAGAAAAGAAAAAGGTGCACATGGAATTGAAGAACGAGGTATTTATAGAATTCATCAATTTGAAAAACAAGAGATGATTGTTATATGTAAACCTGAAGAAAGTGAAAGTTGGTACAATAAAATGTGGAACTATTCTGTGGAACTATTTGTTTCAATGGAAATACCTGTTAGAACACTCGTATGCTGTTCAGGAGATTTAGCAGATTTAAAATATAGGAGTTTAGATGTTGAAGCATGGAGTCCTAGACAAAAAAAATACTTTGAAGTATGTTCATGCAGTAATTTAACAGATGCACAGGCAAGAAGATTAGGCATTAGATACAAAACAGAGAAGGGTAATCAGTATGCTCATACTTTAAATAATACTGTTGTAGCACCTCCAAGAATGCTAATTGCATTCGTTGAAAATCATTTACAAAAAGACGGCTCTGTGACAATACCAGAAGTTTTATGGCCATATATGGGTGGTACAAAAATTATAAAAGCAAAAAAATAAAATAATACATTTGTAAAATTTATTATCTTATAAAAAACTAATATTCTATTTATTAGTTTTTTTACGCAAAGATAAAAAAGTTTTAAATTATGACATTTTATAATTTATTTATATCTTTTATTTGTTATAATTAATATCTATATAAAAATACAATTAAATAACCTTGATAAAATATAATAGTATGCTAAAATGCGCTGAGACGAATTCAGATAAAAAAAGATAGGTTATTATTCATATAAAAATTTGAAAATTATAAATTATTTTATTTTTAGAATTAAAATATTTTAAGAAATCTTAAGTGTGGATAAATGAATATAAATTTTGTAAGATTTTGTCGTATAAATATTAATAAAATCGTATCGGTGGATAAATTATGTGATTTCCACAGGTTTTTTTTAATATTTTTACTTATCTTTACGTAAAAGAAGTGTTTTGCGAAAAGATAAGTATTTAAATTTACACACCTACTCTTTTTCTTCCACATAAATATTGATTACTAATTTTATGATATTTTTTACTTTTTTATATTTACTACCCTATTAAATCATATATAACAAAAGATAAAAACATCTCATTATTTGCGAGATGTTTTCTTACACGAATTATAATAATAACTAATAATAAAATCTTATTAAATTATAATATAGATTTTATTGCATTCATCAATCCTATTTTACCATGTTGATAACTTAAACAACCTTGTAAGTATCCTGCATAAGGTTCTCTCATAGGTCCATCACAACTAAGTTCAATACTACTGCCCTGGTTAAAACTTCCACTTGCCATTATAATTAAATCATCATATCCATCCATTTCATCAGCTTCAAGTACAGAATCACTGTCAATAGCACTTGAAAATTGAATAGCACGCGTAAATTTTATTAATTTATCTTTGTTATTAAAATGAATGCAACAAACGATATCTGACAATTTATCATTAAATTTAGGTGTTGTATTATACCCTAATTTTGACAATGTTTTACTTGCTAAAACCACCAATTTTTTAGCCTCTGCAACTACATGAGGAGATACAAAAACTCCTTCAAAAAAAGATTTGTAGCCTGGTTCATACGAACCTGTATCTGTGCCCAATGCCGGACTTGTTAATTTGTAAGATATAAGTTCTATTAAATCTTTTTTACCTGCAATATAACCACCTGTTGGGGCTATTCCCCCACCCATATTTTTTAATAACGAACCAACAATTATGTCCGCACCTACGTCTGTAGGCTCTAATTCTTCCGTAAATTCTCCATAACAATTATCAACAACAATATATGCATTCGAATAAGATTTAATATCAATTATAATATTTTTTATTTGTTTGATATTTATTGCATTTCTTAATGAATACCCCCTTGACCTTTGAATGTATACAATCTTTGGATTAATTTCTTTTATTTTATTTTTTATACTAACAAAATCAAATTCTCCATTTATTAAATCTATTTCATGATAATGGATATTATAGTCTTTTAGTGAACCTACATTTTTACCTTCTACCCCATATATAACTTGTTTTAAAGTATCATACGGAGTTCCAGAAATACATAACATATTATCATTTGGCCTAAGTATGCCAAATAGAGTTTGACTTATTGCTTCTGTTCCACAACTAATTAATGGACTAACAAATGCTGATTCAGTATGAAAAATATTTGCAAAGACAGCTGAAATTTTTTCTTTGCCTGTATCATTATGTCCATATCCACTACTCCCTATGAAATGATACGCTTGAATATGATTTTTATTAAAAGCATTCAATACTTTTAACTGATTAAAAAATTCTATTTTTTCTATATCTTCAAATTGCTCTTTGCATTCATCTTCAGATTCTTCAATAAGATTCAATATATTTTTATCTATTTCTATCATTCATAAACTCCTTAATTAATTTTTCTGCATCAACTATTGAAGTAAAAGTTAAATTTTTAATTGTTTTTAAAAAAGTCAATTGACGCTTGCAATAATTTCTACTATGTTGTTTGATTAGATTAATGGTAGAATTCAAATCTTGTTTACCATCAAAATAGTCAAACCATTCTTTATAACCAATAGAATTCATAGAATGCATATCGCGTGTAGCACCATGTTTTATTAAATTTGAAACTTCTTGTTCTAATCCATTTTTAATCATATTGTCAACACGTTTATTAATTTTATCGTAAATTACATCTCTATCATCAATAATTGCTAAACATAATAAATCATAGTTGTTCAAAATATTTGTTTTTATTGTCTGTTTATTATTAATATCTTCACAAAGTTCTAATTCTAAATATCTAATAACTCTATTGACATTATTTGGGTGAACTGAATTTGCTTTTTCTGGATTTAATTTATATAATTCGTTCCATACAAATTCGTTACCCTTTTCCTTTGCTATTTTTTTATATTTTTCTCTAAATTTAGAATTTGACTTTATATTACCTAATGAGTAGCCTTCTATTAATGCTTTAATGTATAAACCTGTGCCACCGACAATAATTGGAATTTGTCCATTAGATATAATATTTTCAATAGAAAATTTGCAATCGTTTAAAAATTGACCAACGTCATAATCTTCATTAAAATTTTTAATATCAATTAAATAATGTGGTATTTTGTTTCTAATATTTATACTTTCTTTTGCACTGCCAATATCTAAACCTTTGTATATTTGTACGCTGTCCGCAGAAATAATTGCACCATTATATTTTTCAGCAGTTTTAATTGCTAAATTACTTTTTCCACTAGCTGTCAAACCAGTAATTATTATTATCTTATTCATTATACTATTCTCTTAAACCATTTTTCAATTTGTGCACGAGTAATAACTGTAAGCACAGGTCGTCCATGTGGACATAATAATACGGGATTATTTAAGTTGATATTTTTTAATAATTCTTTTATTTCCAATTCTGATAGTTTCATACCAGATTTTACACTACTTTTACATGCTTTTTGCATTAAATAATGGCGGATTTCATTATTCATACTAGGTTTTAAATTTTTCATATCATGTATTAAATCATCTATGAAATTTTTTAAATTGATATCTTTTAATTGCATTGGAACGGAATTAATAATGATTTTTTTATCTCCAAAAGAATTAATATCAAAACCTAATTGTTCAAGTTCAGGTTTTAATTGCATAATAAAATCAATTTCAATTTGATTCATCTCTTGAGTATAAGGAATTAATAAGTCTTGAATTACTACATCTCTTTCATTAACCATTTTTGTAAATTTTTCATAATTCAAACGCTCATGACCTGCATGAAAATCAAGTAAGAGCATTTTATCATTCAATTCTAATATTATAAATTCATTAAATATTTCGCCTACTATTTTATAATCTACGAACTCATCAAGATTTTTATATTTTAGAGAAGAATTGTTTTGATCACTATTATTTGTATTAACAATTGTATTTATATCTGCATGTTTTGAATTATTAGTTTCTAAATTGTTTGATTGTATGTTTATATCTATATTATTTTTTTCATTATTTTCAATTGATTGCTTAACGTTTTCTTTAGGATTAGTTAAATTGATTTTAGCAACTTCGTCTTTTTTTATATCAAAAATAGTTATTGGGTTATAAGTGTTCTGTTTTAGTTCTAAATGATTTGTATTGTTTATGGTTTTAGTATTAGGCTCAATTGTAATTTCTTTTAATGATTTTAGGTCAGTCTTAATTAAATTCTCAGCTGGTCTTTCTATTTCTTCAATGTTAATAGGTATATTTTTATTTGGATTTAAAAATTGATAAATAGATGACCGAATTGCAGTATATACTAAATCATAAATTTTAGAAGGATAGGCAAATTTGACATTCATCTTACTTGGGTGAACATTTACATCTATATCAACTGCTGGCATAGTTAAATTTAATATATATACAGGAAATTGTCTTGACATTAAATATTCTTCAAAAGCCATATATGCTGCTTTAGATACAATTTCATCAATTACATATCTAGAATTAATAATCAAAGTCTGATATGTAGTGTTTGGTTTGCTATATCCAATTTTTGAAACATATCCTGTTAATTTTAAATTACCAATAGTTTTTTCAACAGGCATTATATTTTGTGTCAATTCTTCACCATAGACACAGTATATTGCATCTAATAACGAATTTCCAACTGTTTGATAAACAATTTTTTTATCGACAATATATTTAAATGAAATGCTAGGATGTGCTAGTATGTATCTTGACACTATATTAGTAATAAGGTTTTCTTCTTGCTTCGGTTTTTTCAAAAATTTTCTTCTTGCTGGAGTGTTAAAAAATAAATTATTAACTTCAATCTTTGTTCCTGTGTCACTCGTAGTTGGTAAAATTTCACCAAAATTCCCTCCAAATACGTCAATTGAATAAGCACAATCAGAATTATCAGTTTTAGTAATCATATTTGTTTGACTTACATTTGAAATACTAGCAAGTGCTTCTCCTCTAAATCCAAGAGTTAAAATAGAATCTAAATCTTCAATATTTTTTATTTTACTGGTAGCATGTGGCAAAAATGCTTTTTTAATATCATCGTATTCAATTCCTTTACCATTATCTTTTACTATAATAGAATCAATTCCACCATTTTTGATTTCAACTGAGATTTTAGTTGCACCTGCATCAAGAGAATTGTCTATTAATTCTTTTACTATAGAAAATGGACTCTCTACCACTTCTCCAGCAGAGATTCGATTGATAACCATACTATCAAGAATATTTATTGCCATATTTACTCCTATTATATAAGCATTTATTTAACTAAATCAATAAGATGGACTAAAGTATCAAAAGCTACCATTGGTGATAATTTATTAATATCAATTTCACGCAAAGTATTTATAATTTCACTTTCAATTTGTGCATTATCATTCATCTTTTCACTTTCAAATTCTTTAATTAATTCTTTTGCTCTGTTAATAATTTCATCAGGTAATCCTGCTAAACTTGCAACTTCAATTCCATAGCTTCTTGTTGCACTACCTCTCATAATTTTTCGTAAAAAAACTAATTTTCCTCCAATTTCTTTAATTGATATGCAAAAATTTTTTACACCATCATATAATCCTTCTAGTTGCATCAACTCATGATAATGAGTAGCAAACAACGTCTTAGCATTTAATTTTTTTGATAAATATTCCACAACTGCCCAAGCGATTGATAAACCATCAAAAGTTGAAGTACCTCTACCCACTTCATCTAAAATAATAAGGCTATTATTTGTGCAGAAATTTAAAATATTAGCAACTTCTATCATTTCAACCATAAAAGTGGATTGTCCAACAGCTAAATCATCACTTGCACCAATACGAGTGAAAATTCTATCAACAATACATATATCTGCACTTTTGGCAGGTACAAAACTCCCGATATGTGCTAAATACGTAATTAAAGCGACTTGTCGCATATAAGTTGATTTACCAGCCATATTTGGTCCTGTTAAAATAATTGTTCGCTGATCAGAATCGTTTAATTTACAATCATTAGGAATAAAATCAGCATTTCTTATCATTTTTTCAACTACTGGGTGTCTACCCTCAATTATGTTGATTTGTTTACCATCAGTAATATTAGGCTTGGTATAATCATTATTAACAGCAACAGTACTTAATGAATATATACAATCTATTGTTGAAATTGTATTAGCAATGTTTTGCATTACATTTGTATTTTCCAAAAGTTGAGATTTTAGTGAAGAAAAAATTTTTTCTTCTAATTTTAAAGCTTCTTCGTGACTTGTTAATACTTCTTCTTCAAATTTTTTTAATTCTTCTGTTATGTATCTTTCATTATTTGAAACTGTCTGTTTTCGAATATAATTAAATGGAACTAAGTCATTATACAATTTACTTATTTCAATATAATATCCAAATACTTTGTTATACCCTATTTTTAAATTTTTGATACCAGTTGCTTCTCTTTCCCTAGCTTGCATTTGTAAGATGTAATCTTCCGCATTACTTTTCATATTACGTAATCTATCAAGTGATTCGTTAAATCCTGAACGAATATAACCTCCATCTTTCATTATTGCTGGAGGATTTTCAGATATAGTCATAAAAATAAGATTAGCAATATCTGAAGTATCAGTTAGATTAGTTGCCAATTCATGTATATTTTGATTATTTGAACGCATTAAAATTTTCTTTAAATCTGGTGTTTGAGATAAGGATACTGCAAGAGCAATACAGTCTTTTGGAGTTAAATTACCATAAGCAATTTTACCAACTATACGTTCAATATCTTGAACTTTTGAAAGTGTATTTTTTAAATCAGCTCTAATTAAAGCATCAGAAAAAAATGCTTCAACCATATCTAATCGTGTATTAATTTTATCTTTATCTTGTAATGGTTGTCTAACCCAATTTCTAAGCATTCGTGAACCACCACTAGTACAAGTACTATCTAAAACCCACAATAAGCTACCATATTTTGAATTTTCTCGCATAGTTGCTTCGATTTCTAAATTTCTACGAGTGTTTGTATCTACATACATAAATTGCTCATCGCGAATCAATCTAGGCATTTTCAAGTGTTTTAATTCTCTTTTTTGCGTTTCTTTGAAATATTCAAGCAAAGCACCCACTGCTATAATACAATTTTTTGAATCAAAATCATATCCTTTAATTGAATCAATATTATATTGTTTTAAAATTATTTTTTCTGCATCTGAAAAATTAAATGCCCAATCATAATATACATTAAATTTGAATTTATCATTTGATTGTACACATAACAATTCATTTGATATTTCTTTCATTTCACTATTACAAATTATTTCAGATGGTAAAATACGAATTATTTGGTCATTAATGTAATTTTTGTAATTTGTACCAGTATATTCACCTACATTTATTTCGCCAGTACTTATATCGCTATAAGCATAAGATATTGTATTTTTATTTTTATAAATACACATTATGTATGAATTACTAGTTTCATTTAACATAGAACTATCAATTACCGTGCCTGGTGTAATAATTCGTACTACATCACGTCTAACTAATTTCTTATTAGGTTCTTCCATCTGTTCACAAATTGCAACTTTATAACCTTTTTCTATCAATTTTTGAACATAAGATTCGTAAGCATGGTATGGTATACCACACATTGGTGCTCGTTCACTAGTACCACAATCTTTACCCGTCAATGTTAAATCTAACTCTTTGCTCGCTAAAACGGCATCATCATAAAACATTTCATAAAAATCACCTAATCTATAAAATAATATACAATCTTTATATTGCTCTTTTGTCGCTAAATATTGAACCATCATAGGAGATAGTTTTTCTATTTTGTTATCATTTTTTAGATTTGTCATTTGATTACTCCTGATAATTTGTGATTTCTAATGTTTTCTACTTTTACCGATGCAAAATAATTTTGATTAACATATTTATAATTCGGTATGTATATTTCTTTCCCACCGTCAGTTATACCTACTGCAACTCCATTAATGTGCCTAATTAAACAATCGTATGTTTTGTTAAAATATTTTTTTATTTGGTCTTTTTGTATTAGTTTTTGTAAACGTAAAAGTTTGTTTAATCTAATATTTTTTTCTTTTTCATCTATCTGGTCATCAAAAGTAGCAGCTGGTGTACCTGTACGCTTTGAATACATAAACGCAAAAACTTGGTCATATTTAACTTTTTTCAATAATTTTAATGTTAAGTTAAAATCTTTTTCAGTTTCACCCGGAAATCCTACTATTATATCCGTAGATAAAGCAATATTAGGAATGGCATGTTTTAATTTTTTTATTATAGACATATAATGTTTAATATCATAATGTCTATTCATTTTTGCTAAAATTCTGCTACTTCCAGATTGTACTGGTAGGTGAAGTGCTTTTGCCACTTTATCTTCTTTTTTCATAACTTTTATCAAATCATCACCTAAATCCATAGGATGAGAAGTCATAAATTTAATCTTGAAATCACCTTCAATAGTACATAAAAAAGTTAATAACTCACTAAATGACATTTTGTCTTTTAAATCTTTTCCGTAAGAATTAACATTTTGCCCTAGTAAAGTAATATACTTATAACTTTGATTCTGTACTAAATCTTTTACTTCATTATAAATATCTTGTGCTGTTCTACTTTTCTCCCTACCCCTAACATAAGGAACAATACAGTAAGTACAAAATTTATTACAACCATAAATAATATTTACATAAGCATTCAATTTATCGTCTCTTATGCAATTATTATTGTCCATACTACCATTTGGCTTTTCAATAATATCAATAATGCGTTCTTTGTTCAATGCATATTTTAATAAATACTGGTCTAATTGATTTACGTTATGTGTCCCTATAATAATATCAACAAATGGCAAGCGTTCTTTAAGGTTATATTTACCTTGTTTTTGTTGTGGCATGCAACCACATAATATTATTATTTTGTTAGGATTTTTTTCTTTTGATGCTCTTAAAGCCATTATATTATTGTATGCTCTATCCTCTGCTCCTTCACGAATACAGCAGGTATTAAACACAACAACATCTGCTAACTCAATATCATCTATTTCATTCATTCCTAGTCGAGACAAAACACCACGAATTTTTTCTGATTCGTGTACATTCATTTGACAACCATATGTGACTACGTGATAAGTTCTTCCTTGATAACTATTCATAATAAATAATATTATAATATAATATAAAGGATTTTTCAACTAAAATTTACAAAATACTTATTAATTTTTATATTTTGCAAATAATATGTTGATGGAAAAATTAAAGCATAAAAAGAATATGAAAGTATTTTTAATTATAGCGATTATAATATGTTTTTTGTTTCTTATATTAGCTATCTCTGCATCAATTATTTACAATAAATATGATTTGGACATAAACAAACTAACTAATTTAAACAATGGTGTAAAAGTGTATTCATCATCTGGAATAGATAACACGCTGTATAATACAAATCGTTCAATTGTAAAAATCGAAAATTTGCCAAAATATGTAACTGAGGCTTTTATCGACATTGAAGACAAAAGATTTTATTCTCATAATGGATATGATTTAAAACGAATAATAAAAGCCAGTTTAGTTAATTTTATGAACCAAAGCAAATCTCAAGGTGCATCAACTATCAGCCAACAATTAATCAAAAATGCACTATTAAGCAACGAAAAGACCTTTTCCAGAAAAATTCAAGAAATCGTTTTATCTATCAAAATGGAAAAAAAGTTTAGCAAAGATGAAATCTTAGAGATGTATCTTAATACTATTTACTTTGGTTCAAATGCCTATGGTATTGAAAATGCAAGTAAAGTTTATTTCAATAAGTGTGCAAAAGATTTAACTATCAATGAAGCGTGCTGTCTTGCGGGAATTATAAAATCGCCTTTAAGGTATTCTCCAAAATTAAATTATAATAATTCGCTTAAAAGAAAAAATTTTGTAGCAAAAACAATGTATCAAGCAGGAAGTATTAGCAAAGATGAGTATGATGAAGTACTAGCTTCGCCTATTAACTTATCTAGTTATAATGAAATAGATGACTCTTATGAAGAAGAAGCCATATTTGAAGATTGTAGACTATTAAATATCAATGAAAGAGAATTGATCAATAACGGATATCAAATCGTCACTTTTAAAGATGATGATTTACAAAAAGAAGTAATAAAAATAAATAATTCACAAATAAAGATTTGTGAAGAAGAAACTAATAGTAATCTAGATAGCTTATCTATAGTTGTAGATAACTCAGGCAAAGTCTTATCTTATTTTGCAAATAGTAATTATAGTTTGCATAATTTAAGACGTCAACCTGCATCAACTTTAAAACCAATATCTGTGTATCTCCCCTGTATAATACACAATATATTGACACCTGCTACATATATTTTGGATGAAGAAATTGATTATAATGGATTTTCTCCAAAAAATGCAGATAAAACCTTCCACGGGTATGTCACCACGAGATATGCTCTTTCGCATTCATTAAATATACCAAGTGTAAAAGCTTTGGAATACCTTGGATTGAATAAATCAAAAGAGTGTTTAGCTGATTTCGGAATTGTATTGGATAAATCAGACCTTAATCTTAATCTCGCTCTAGGTAGTATGAAAAATGGAGTATACATATCTGATTTATTATCAGCTTATATCACTCTAGCGAATTTGGGACAATACCACGAATTGTCTTTTGTTGACAAAATTCTAGATAAAAATGGAAATGTTGTATATAAA
>CALWTL010000014.1 GCA_944384445.1 uncultured Clostridia bacterium
CATTAAAAAGGATAGAAGAATGAAAAGTGTTAGAATAGAAAGAATAAATAGCGAAATTCAAAAATTGCTTTCAGAAATTATCGACACAAAATTAAGAGACCCTCAAATTGATGCAATAATTAGTGTAAATCAAGTAGAAACTACACCAGATTTAGCATATTCTAAAGTTTACATTTCATCAATTGGTAAAACACCTACAACTGAAGTTGTTGCTAGATTGAAAGGTGCAGGTAGTTTTATACGTGGTCAATTATCTAAAAAAATTAATTTAAGGATTACTCCTAGATTGGAATTTATTTTAGATTCTTCTGAGGAATATGCGGCTAAAATTGATAATATTTTAAAGACAATAAAATATTCTACAAATATTGACGATAATAATAAATCGGATAAAAATGATGATAAGTAAAAAAGGTATAATTGCTATAAATAAACCTAGCGGTTGGACTAGTTTTGATATTGTTAATAAAATAAAACATATTTTAAAATTAAAAAGAGTTGGACATTTAGGTACATTAGACCCTATGGCAACAGGTGTCCTTTTAGTGACTGTTGGCAAAGCTACAAAATTGTTTGATTATTTTCAAAATAAAAAAAAGACTTATATAGCAAAATTTGAATTTGGATATGAAACTGATAGTTTAGATTCAATTGGTAAAATTATAAATCAGACAGGCAACGTGCCTAATTTGGAAAACATTAAATTAATATTAAATAATTTTATTGGTTGTATTGAACAAGTCCCACCAAAATTTAGTGCAAAAAATATCAATGGAAAACGTGCTTATACTTTAGCAAGAAAAAATGTTGATTTTGAATTGCCTAAAAAAATAGTTCAAATATTTGATATAAAAATTCTAAATTATTCGAATAATATTTTGACACTTAATATTGAGTGTGGTAGTGGAACATATATTCGTTCATTAGGACGTGACATTGCATATAAACTAAATTCATATGCAACTATGATAGAGTTAGTGAGAGAAAAAATTGATAATATCAATTTGGAAAATTGTGTTGATATCAATACACTAAATGAAAATAATATTTCTAATTATATCATTAAATTAAAAGATATTATAAACATTCCTAAATTAGAAATAGACAAAGAAAATATTTTCAAACTTTTAAATGGACAAATAATTAATTTAAATTTGCCAGATGGGTTATATTCGTTGAATGATAGTGAAGATATAGTTACACTAATAAAAGTGAAAAATAATAGTGCAAAAATGTCAATTTTTTTGGATTAATTATTGTCAAATATTCAAAAACATGTTATACTAAACTAGTTTATATAATTAAATTTATTAAGGAGAAATATATATGATTACAGCAGGAGATATAAGAAAAGGAGTTATTTTTGATGATGGTTCTTCTACAGACCCAAAGAAACCTAGTTTGTTTTTGGTAGTAGATTTTCAACATGTAAAACCAGGTAAGGGTGCGGCATTTGTACGTACTACTTTAAAAAATGTTATTTCAGGGAAAGTGATTGAGCGCACATTTAATCCTTCTGAAAAAATTAACGATATAACAATTGAAAGAAAAGAAATGATGTATTTATACAATGAAGGTGGACTATACTATTTTATGGATAACAACACATATGACCAAATTCCTTTTAACTATGAAACTGTTAAAGATGCATTGAATTTTGTTGTAGAAAATACTAATTGTAATGTTCAATTTTATAATGGTCAACCAATTAATGTAGAACCTCCAATATTTGTTGAATTAACAATTACAAAAACAGAACCAGGAGTTCGTGGCGATACAGTAAAAACTGGAGGTAAACCTGCGACATTAGAAACAGGATATGTGATACAAGTTCCATTATTTGTCAATGAAGGCGACCGTGTACGTGTAGATACTCGTACTGGCGAATATATGGAAAGATTATAAAATTTTGTCTTTTTTAATAACTCACAATTTAATGTAATTGCAAATTTAAAGTCGAAAAATCAATACTATTGTGGTATTGATTTTTTTTACGTATTTTTTTTATTTTTTTCTAATAATCTTAGGTATGTTAAAAGACTATCTAGATAGGGATATTTATAATTTAATTACAAAATCATTCAGTTTTTCTGATATAACTGAAATTCGTATGCGTGTAAATGAAAATTTAATAATAGTTGTAAAAAATAAAAAATATTATTTAAAAGATGATTCAGGTGAATTTGTTAAAGTTAGCAAAAATATTATTGACAATTTTATACGTCTTGCCAGTGAAAATTCTATTTATGCTTTTAATGACAACATTGTCAATGGATTTATTACTTTACCAAAAGGTATACGAGTTGGTTTATGCGGAAATATTGTGACAGATGGTGAAAAAATTGTCACAGTAAAAGATTTTCAGTCAATAAATATTAGAATTCCTCATTTAATTAAAAACTGCAGTCTTCCTGCCTTTGATTATTTAGTAGGTGAAGATATCAAAAATACTTTAATAATCTCACCTCCAGGAAGTGGTAAAACAACTTTTATTAGAGATTTTATTTATCAATTATATTTACATAATATTTCAAAAAATGTTTTAATTGCAGACGAGCGAAATGAAATATGTTCAGTTGTAAATGGGGAGCCCAATATAGATTTAGGTGGGTTTTGTGATATTTATACAAATTGCACAAAATCATTTGCATTTAAAAATGGAATCCGTAGCATGCGTCCTGATGTAATTGTGACAGACGAAATTGATTTAGATAAAGATTTATCATCAATTATTGAAGCAATAAACTGTGGAGTAAACGTTATTGCAACAATTCACGCAAAAGATATTAATCAGTTAAAGAAAAAAAACAATTTTGACAAAATTTTAAATGAAAAATTTTTTTCAAGGTTTGTGGTACTTTCGAGCGATGAAGGTCCAGGTACTTTAACAAATATTTATGACGAAAAATTAAATTGTATTTTTTGTAGGTGCGTATGATTAAATGGATTTTAATTATTGTATTAATAGCGGTCATAATGATAATTGCTTATTCTGTTAGTGAACAAATTAAGGACAAATATGATTTTTTTAATAATTTAAAGCTGTTTTTAAATCAATTTAAAATTAATGTTTCTTTTAGACAAGAAAAAATAAATGAGTTTTTACAAAAAAATAATTCAAAAAAACAATTTAAAATATTTATAGATGAATATTCAAAGTTTTTAAAAACTAGTGAGCTAAATTTAGAGAAAATAAAAGTTCTAGAAGATGATGATAAAGAAATATTGCAAGATATTGTTAAAAATATAGGTAAATATGATGCAAAAAATGAAATTAATCAGATGAATTCTTTTCTGGCAACTGTCGATGTCAAATTATCAAAAGCTAATGAAGATAAAACTAGATTATGTCCTATGATATTAAAACTTTCACTATTGTTTGCAATAGGTTTGGCAATTTTATTAATTTAGGAGGTGTTATGGAAATAATTTTCAAATTAGCAGGAATTGGATTAATTACTTCAATTGTTAATCAAATTTTAAAATATTGCGGGAAAGAAGAAATTGCATCAATTACTACATTGGCTGGATTAATCATTAGTTTGCTAATGGTTATAGATTTAGTTAGAGACTTGTTTACTACTGTACAATCATTGTTTATTTTTTAGGTAATTTATGACTGAATTATTGAAGATATTAGCAGTGGCTTTGGTCACAGTATTTGCACATATTATAGTAAAACAAACTCGCCCTGAAATAGCGATGATTATTTCTATTGCTGGCAGTGTTTTGATTATTATAATGATTGTTGATAGTCTTAGTTCTGTTATATCTTCTTTTTATAATATCTTCCAGACAACTGGGGTAGATACTACGCTTCTTACACCTTTATTTAAAATAATTGCAATTGGCTATATAACAGAATTTGGAGCAAATATTTGTTTAGATGCAGGAGCAAGTAGTGTGGCAGATAAAATATTATTTGCTGGTAAACTTGTTATTTTGTTAGTAGCACTTCCAATAGTGACAACTGTAATTGACATGGTGGTAACTTTACTATGAAAAAATTAAAAAACAATAAATTAAATAAAATCACAATAATTTGCATGATATTGCTCATATCATTGTTTTCAATTTTTTTGCCTATGTCTACTTTTTGTGTTGATAATAGTACAGTTGAAATAAGTGAAGATTTAAATAATTCAATAATAGAAGAATTAAATGAAATTGATTTTTCTGAATTAAATGCTGTGGTTGAGGAATTTCAAGAAAGTAGTACAAATATTTTTTCAATAGATAACATAAAAAGCAAAATATATTCAATTATATCTGGTCAAAATGCTATTTCATATTCTTCATTTTTTTCTAGTATATTTTCTATATTTTTAGAAATGATTGTAAAATATCTTCCAATGCTTTCACTAATTGTTGCTGTTGGAGTTATTAGTAATTTGCTAAATGGTGTAAAAAGCAAATTTAATGAAAAATCAACTAGTGGTTTAATACATTTGGTTTGCTTTTTAGCAGTGGTAATATTGACTATCGGTATGATAACTTCTATAAGTAAAACAAGTATAAATTCAATTAATTCCATGGTCTCACAAATCAATGCAATATTTCCTATCCTTTTGACTCTTATGATAGGAATAGGTGCGAGTGCAAGTGCTGGAGTGTTTCAGCCAATAGTTGCAATTATTTCTACATATGTAGCTGACTTTTTTACTTATATTATTTTACCACTATTTATGGTCAGTTTTGTATTTTCAATTATAAATAATATGTCTGATAATATTAAATTGGACAAATTTAATTCATTTATTTCAAGTCTATTTAAATGGTGTGTAGGACTTGTATTTACATTATTTTTTGCGGTTTTTACTATACAAGGAATTTCTGCAGGTACATTTGATAGTCTTAGTATTCGAACAACTAAATATACTATAAAAAGTTATATACCAATAATGGGTGGATATTTGTCAGATGGAATGGATTTGATTTTATCCAGCACAATTTTAATAAAAAATGCAGTTGGTTTAGTTGGCGTGCTTATGATTATTGGTACAATCATATCTCCATTACTTGAAATAGTTGTGTTTAGTTTACTTTTAAAATTAGTAAGTGCAATTTTGCAACCTATGGGGAATAACAAAACTTCTAATTTTCTTATGTCAACATCAAAATCAATAACAATGCTTTCAACATGTATAATTGCTGTTGGTTTTATGTATTTAATATCAGTCGGTTTAGTTATGATGACTTCAAATGTGGTGATGTGATGGCAGGATATATTTTAAGTATTTTAGGAATTGTTGTAGTTGGTGTTTTAATTGATATTATAATGCCTAGCGGAACAATTAATAAATATATTAAAAGTATTTATTCAATATTTGTTCTTGCAGTAATTATATCACCAATTATAAAATTTTTTAATAATAATCAAGGATTTAATTTGCACTATCAAGATTATGAAATTAACGAAACTTTGTTGAACTACATCAATGAAAACAAAATTGAATCAATAAGGAAAAGTATTATATTAGATTTAGAAAACGAAGGATTTAAGAATATCGACATAATAATTAATTATTCTATTGATAATAACGAAATATCTATAAATTCTTGTACAATTAATTTAGAAAATTTGGTCATTAGTGCGGACAAGCAGCATATAAATAAATATGAAATCATTAAAGAGATTGTCCATGAATATACAAAATTAACAGACGAGGAGATAATATTCTATGAGTGATAATGAAAAAAAATCTGGATTTAAATGGTTTGAAAAATTAAAAAAAATTAAACACATTGAAATCTACGTCGCAATTTTATTTATTGTCATTTTATTACTCATATATATGTCGAGCTCTACTAAATCAAGTTCGGACAATGATGATTCAATTGCGGATACTCTAACTGTGACTGCATATATTGATAGGCTAGAATCAAATCTAGAAGCAACTTTATCAAATATTGGAGGTGTGTCAGATGTGAAAGTAATGATTACTTTAAATATGAGTGAAGCAGAAGTGACAGATTCACAAATATCGTTAAATAAATTTCCAGAAATTAGAGGTGTAATTGTCACTGCAAAAGGTGTTGATAATACGGCAATAAAATTAAAAGTTCTTCATGCAGTAGAGGCAGTAATTGATATACGCAATGGAAATATAGAGATTATATCAAGTCAATAAATAGGGAGGATTTATGAAAACATTATCAAAAAAGAAAAAAATTATTATTATTTCAGTGATGGTAGCTTTATTATTAATTACGGGCTATGTGAATGTAGCATTAAATAGTACAATTTCTGATGAAATGGGTACAACAACTAATACTACGAGTGAAAGTTTCTATGTGTCATATAGAACAGAAAGAGAAGCTACAAGGACTCAAGAAATACAGTTTTATGATTCTATAATAGCTAGTACATCAAGCACTGATGAAGCTAAACAAGAAGCTGAAGAAAATAAATTGGCATTAATTGCTCAAATGGAAAAGGAATTAGTGACAGAAGGAATCATTAGAGGAAAAGGTTTTGAAGACGCTATTGTCACATCAAGCAGTTCAAACGTAAATGTATTTATCAAAAGTGCAGAATTAACACAATCAGAAGTTGCACAAATTACATCTGTAGTGACAGAACAGTTAGGAGTTGAAATAGATAAAATTGTCATTATACCGTCAGAATAATTGCTAAAAATGTTTATATGTGCTATACTATACACAAGAGGTTATTTATGGCACAAATTAAGAAAGTAAATGATGCAGATACATATATTAATAAAAATATGGTAGTATCAATTGTAAATTTAGCCACAAAAGAGATATCAGGAGTAATAGACGTATATCAACCTACTAAATTATCAATAAAAAGGTTATTTAACCATAATGTAGGCAAAGGTGTGCGTATTAAATATACAAAATTAGGCATATTGATTGATATTTATGTAATTGTCGATACTGAATGCGAAGTTAATGATGTAGTATATAAAATTCAGCAAAATGTAAAAAATAGCATTACATCACTTTTGCCAATAAAAATTAAAGCTATCAATGTCCATATTATGGATGCAGAAAAAAAAGATTCTCTCTAAATGAGAGAGTTTTTGTCGTTTAGGAGAAAAAGTATGAAAAGAACAGAGATGAGAGAATTGGCGTTTAAAACTATATATTCGAAATTTTTCAATCCTACAGATGAAGATATTTTTTCTAATGCTGATGAAAACGGACTAGAATTTACATCAAAAATATTAAATAATTTTGCTACACATTATCAGGAAATTAATGACTTTTTAGCATCTAATTTAAAAGGGTATACATTAGACAGATTAAATAAAATTGATTTAGCAATATTAATTTTAGCGATTATAGAATTAAAATATATAAAAGAGAACCCAAAAGAAGTAATTATTAATGAAGCAGTAGAACTTGCAAAAAAATATTCAACAGAAAAAAGTCCTAAATTTATTAATGGTATATTAGCTAATATAGTAAAAGAATAAAATATTGTTTTATTTAATTTTTATATTACATTAGAAAAAGCTTAAAATAATTATATTTAAATAAATGAAAATATTTACAGTATCTCAAATTAATAAAATAATTAAAGATTTGATAGACAATGAAGTTATATTAGAAGACATTATGATAACTGGAGAATTGTCTTCTTTTTCTATTACTAGGAATATTGCATATTTTACATTAAAAGACAATGATAATCTTTTATCATGTATTCAATTTAATGCTTATAAAGAATTTAAAATAGGAGATTTAGTTCAGTGTAGAGGTAATATAAAATATTATCCAAAGGGTGGTAAATTAACTTTTTCTGTTTTATCAATAGAAAATTGTGGACAAGGTGAACTATATCAACAGTTTTTAAAAATGAAAAAAAAATTAGAAGAAGAAGGATTATTTGATGAAGCAAATAAAATTTCAATCCCTAAATATATAAATTCTGTGGGTGTTGTGACATCTAAAACTGGTGCTGTGCTACAAGATATAAAAAATATAGCATTTAGACGAAATCCTAATATAGATATATATGTGTATGACGCACAAGTGCAAGGTAATTATGCAGTCCAACAAATAATAGAAGGAATCACGTATTTTGATAACATGACAGACGTAGATGTGATTGTAGTAGCACGTGGTGGCGGTAGTATAGAAGATTTAATGCCATTTAATGATGAAGAGTTAACACGTGTGGCTTTTATATGCAATAAACCATTAATAAGTGCAGTAGGACATGAAACGGATTATACTATTCTTGATTTTGTGGCAGATTTACGAGCACCAACACCAAGTGCTGCTGCTGAATTAATTACATTTAATAATGCTGATTTAATTCAATATATTAAAGATATTAAATTTAATTTTGATTCAATAATAGATGATAAAATTATAGACTTTGAAACTAAAGTGAATTATAATATATTAAATATAGAAAGAGTCCTTAATGATACGATAAGTGGTGAAATTTTATATATAAATGATTTGTTTAATAATATAGAACGTTTATTAGATAAAAATATAGACACAACTATATATCGAGTAAATATATTATTAAATACACTAGATAAATTAAATCCTACTAAACTGTTAAAATCTGGATATGCTCACATAACAAAAAATAATTCAATTATTAATTTTGAAAATATTAAAGTTGGAGATGAAATAGATATTAGAACTAATGATGCAAAGATAAAAGCAAAAGTAATAGAGAAGGAGAAAGTATGATAGAACAAAATATAAAAAGATTAGAAGAGATTGCTGATAAGCTAGAAAAAGGTTTAAATCTTGATGAAAGTTTAAAATTGTACGAAGAAGGCTGTAAATTAGCAAAAATTTGCTTAAAAGATTTGGAAAAAGCAAAAGGAAAGATTATAATGATAAAAAAAGAATTTGACAAAAAAGGTGAAGATAATAATGAATAAGCAATATGTAAACGAATTAGCAGATATAAAGACCGATTTTGCTCAGTGGTATACTGATGTTATATTGAAAACAGATATGGTTGATTATGGTCCTGTAAAAGGAACAATGGTAATTAAACCATATGGTTATGCAATTTGGGAAAATATACAAAGTTATTTAAATAAAGAATTTAAAAAACGTGGAGTACTAAACGCATATTTTCCACTTTTAATACCAGAAAGTTATTTGAAAAAAGAAGCAGAGCATGTTGAGGGATTCGCCCCAGAAGTCGCCGTAGTCACATACGCTGGTGGAGAAGAATTGTCTGAAAAATTAATTATTCGTCCAACAAGTGAAACAATAATTTGTGAAATGTATTCTAAATGGATTAAATCTTATAGAGATTTGCCTATGGTTATGAATCAGTGGTGTAATGTTATGAGATGGGAAAAGACAACTCGTCCTTTTTTACGTACAAGTGAATTTTTATGGCAGGAAGGACATACTGTGCAAGCGACTAATGAAGATGCAGAACGTGACACGCAAGAAATGTTAAAAGTATATTCAGATTGTTTAAAAAATCTTATGGCAATTCCAACGCTTACTGGAAGAAAAACAGAAAAGGAAAAGTTTGCTGGTGCAGTGGCAACTTATGGAATGGAAGCCGTAATGAAAGATGGAAAATGTTTACAAGCAGGCACTACGCATAATTTAGGACAAAACTTTGCAAAATCAAGTAATATAAGATTTTTAAATAAGAATGGTGAACTAGAATACGGTTATTCTACGAGTTGGGGAGTCAGCACTAGATTAATTGGAGCATTAGTAATGGTTCACGGAGATGAGCGTGGTCTACGTATGCCACCAAATATTGCACCTATACAAGCGGTAATTGTTCCAATAGCAAATCATAAAGCAGGAGTTAATGAAAAATGTGAAGAAGTATATGCTAATCTCATTAATGCTAATATTAGAGTTAAACTTGATAATTCTGAAAATACTCCAGGTTGGAAATTTAACGAATATGAGATGAAGGGTATTCCTGTTCGTTTGGAGATAGGTCCTAGAGATATTGAAAACAACGTTTTGACCGCAGTAAGACGTGATACGCATGAAAAGATTCAGTTAAATTTAAACAATCTTGTTAACGAATTGAATAATCTTTTAATTGATATACAAAATAATATGTTAAAACAAGCGGAAGATAATTTGAAATCTGCAATAGTTGAAACAGATGACTTTGAAAATCTTGTAAAATCTGTAAATGCTGGTAAAGTCGCGTTATCTTATCATTGTGGCAATAAAGAATGTGAAGAAGAAATCAAACAAAAAACTACCATAAAAACTAGAGTAATTCATTCGTATGATGAAAATCATATATGTATATATTGTGGTAAACCTAGCAAATATCGCGTTTATTTCGGTAAACAATATTAAAAAATTATATTTTACTAGCAATTTATTCAATTTTGTACAATAAAATTTTCAACATAAATTAACATACAAACATTGTCTAGATTTATTATTAACATAATAAAATAGTTTTTTGCATATATATAAAAAAATATAAAAATTGAAAATCTATTGAAATTTTAAAAATTATATGTTAAAATATGTTGACTTATGAAAAATTTAATACGAAGATTTAGAGAAATTCCAGAATCTAAAAAAATTATTGTGTATGGCAAGTTGGCTTTTTTAAAAAACTTGTTCTACTTTTTATTTAAAATTATTGTTGGAATTGTATTTAAGTCTTGGTTCATTATAGCTATTGCAATTTATAGTTTATTTATTGGTTATGTTAAGAATAATTGTTCGCGTGGTTTGCTTAAAAATAAAGATAATATCAAAGACATACATTCTTATATTAGAGGCGGAGTGGTATTGTCAATTTCTAGTTTATTTTATATAACATATACTGTTTTTCAAATTTATTATCCATCAAATTTTCAATATAATACCATAATTGCAATTGCAATTGCCGCATTTGCTACTTATAGTATTGCAATGTCAATTGTTGGAATTATTCGTGCAAAGGGCAAGACAATGTTGATAAAAGAATATAAATTTACAAATTTTGCTACAGCTTTTAATAACTTGGTTTTAACACAAATCGCTTTGCTTTCTGTTGCTTCTACTAGTGAAAATTTGCCTGTATATAATGGATTTTTGGGTATTATTGTTGGTATAATAATTTTAGGTATTGGTTTGTATCTTACTATAGATGGTTTAATAAAAAAACATAGATTCTATCAGATTGTTAAAAGCAATCCTGATATATTAAATTATATCAAATCTTCAAATAATAAAAAAAGTGATATTATTCAGCAATAGAGGAAAAAGAAATGATTAGAACTTTACAAGAATCTATATGTTTGCAAAATGATTTAATAAGTATATTTAATGCTATGATAGTCAATTTTGATACTCCATTTTATATGTTTATGGATAAATTTTCAGAAAAAAAAGAATATAGAGAGACTACCGCTAATGCAATATTAGATACCACAATTGCTAATATTATTAAAGAATGTATTGTTCTGCAAAATCAAATTTGGAAGAATAATCCATCTGCTTTTAATGAAGGATTAATAAAAAATAAAGTTTTGTATAATATTATTAAAGATAAAATACAAATAAATAATACCATACCTTTTAATAAAAAAGAATCTTTTAAACGAATCAGAGAAGCTATAGCACATAATAGTGAAGAAATTCAAAATTGTCAGTTTGATATTAGTGGTAGTTTTAATTTAAATTTAGGTAAACCAACAAATGACATTGATGGACAAGATATAAAAATAACACTTACAATGCCTGAGATGGTCCAATTAATTCTATTGTTAAATTCAAATAAATCTAAAGATGAATATTTGCAATTATCTTATGAAGATATTGTTATCAATAGTGTAGAAGATGCTAAAAAATCAATTTTTATAATTAATAACAATTCAAAATATAATATTGATAAGAATCAGTCATTAAGGGTATACAATGCTTTACATTATTGTTTGAATAAAAAGAAAATTAGTGAAGCTGAAACTGAAATTACAGAAGTAGTATCAAATTTGTCTAATGAAAGTCAATTATTGGAAGAAAAAATAATTACTTTAAATTTTTTAACTAGTTTATATAATGGTGGGACATGGAACAGTATGAAACAAAATTGTCCTAATATGAATAAAACGATATATGTTATTTCAGTTTATTATTCATTAATTACAAATTTACTTTTTAATATAGTGACATCTAGAAATAATAATGAAATTTTTAAGTTATTTGAAGGTTATGACGTCGAATTAACGCTTGAAGACGTAAGACATATTAGAAACTCTTTGTGTCATGGGCGATATTTCCATGATTTTAATGATACTATATATTTTTATGATGGGAACAAAAAATTGTCATTTGCAACATCTTTGACAATTCACGATTTAAATAAAATTTTAGATAAAATAGCAAAAGGCAAGTTTTTAATAAACGCAATGGACGAACAGGGAAAAATTAATAAATTAAAATAAATATAATATTTTATCAATAACTATATTTAAAAATTTATTTTAAATTTTGGTTATAAAAAAATGACTTATATAAAAAATATAAGTCATTTTTTTAATATGGTAGCCCTATGGGGAATCGAACCCCAGTCCTAGCCGTGAGAGGGCCATGTCCTAACCTCTAGACTATAGGGCCATTACTGTGGTATATTATCATAAATTCTTGTGTTTTTCAAGTGTATTTACTTAATTTATATAAAAATTTATGCTATAATTTGACAAATGAAATTACGATGGTTTAATTATCGACCTTTGTGTATAATTTTTGCTTTCCTATTATTAGGTTCAGTTTTTACGTTTTATTTTTCTGAATATAAAGTATTTACAATATTGATAACATTAACTATTTTCGTTTTATTACTTTGTATTGCAATTATTAAAAAGAAAATAAAATTTATTTTGATACCACTAATCTTCTTTGTTTTAGGTGCTATTTTGTATTATATTGCAGTGGCATCTTTTCAAGAAAGAATAGAAACTCCAAATACAATTCAAGCTAGAATTTACAATCTCGATATGCCCGAAGACGGAAGGCTTAAAGTTTATGCTGATAACTGTAAATTTGATGGAGAAAAGATTGATGAAAATTTAATAATTTATATTTACGATGATTCAAATTTATTTGAAAATATTGAGATAGGAAGTATTATTTCATTTAATCCAAGTAATTTTTATCAAACTGATCTATTTTATTATGACACACCAAATGCTAGTTATTATTCAAAAAAACTAAAATTTAGTACAACGGTAAGTGGCAATAATATTAATTATATAGGATTTGATTTAACTTTTGCAGAAAAAATAAAACAACACATAAAAGATAATTTATTAGATGGATTAACTAATGAAAATGTAGAAATAGCTTATTCTGCTTTATTTGGAGAAAAAGAATTATTGTCAGATAATCAATATAATGCTTATAAATTGTCAGGTGTTGCACATTTGTTAGCAGTTTCAGGTTTACATGTAATGATTATTGTTGGAATACTTTATAAAATTTTAAACTTATTAAAAATCAAAAATTGGCCTAGAATAATAATTGTTGCAATGTTTTTGATTTTATATATGTATATTTGTAATTTTGCTGTATCTATAATAAGAGCAACAATTATGTCTATAGTTTTGTTGATTGCACCGATGTTTTTTAGAGAATATGATGCGTTGTCATCAATATCATTTTCAGGAATCATAATTTATTTTATAAATCCTTTATCTGCTTTTGATGCAGGATTTTTAATGAGTTTTGCGTGCGTTATTGGGATTTGTATTCTTAATAGGTCAATACGTTCTGCGTTAAATAGATTAAAAATGCCTAAATGGATTTTGGATAGTCTTTCAATTAGTATCGCAACAATGATTTCACTTGTATTTATAATGGCATATTTTTTCAATACTTTAAATGTAATATCTCTTATTGCCAATATAATTTTAATACCAATATTTACATTTTCTTTTACTATAGTTTTCATCGTTTCAATTATATCAATGATTATACCAAATTTTTCAATAATACTTTATCCAATTAATTATGTTTTTGATTTTATTAATGTAATAGCAACAGTTTTAGGGAATTTGCCAATTTCTAACTTTCAAACTATTTCATTTGATTATATATCAATAATAATTTACTTTTTATTGTTATTATTTTTGAGTAGAATTTGTCTAGCAAATAGAAAAACAAAAGTTGTTTTATCATTACCAACACTTGCATTGTTAGTACTTTGTTTGTTATAATAAAATTATGAAATTTTTAGAATTAAATAAAAACTTAAAACAAAAAGTTGAAAACATTTATAAAATAATTGGAGATGATTCATTCTTAATCAGGCAATCTATAATAAATTTAAAAAAACATTTAATTAAGTCAATTGAAGAATTTAATTATGTAAAGTTAGATGCTGAAAAAATGAAAGTTGATGAATTATATACCAATTTGTCAACATTACCTATAGATAATGATTATCGAATGGTTGTAATCGAGAACCCAAATGCTGAAATAATTAAATTTATAAATAATTTTGATTTTAAAGATTCTTCGACTGTTTTGGTAGTAATAAACGCGGACAAACTAATTGTCGGCGAGCAAATTGATTGCAACAAGTTAGATAAAAAAGATATTAGTAATTATGTTTTGAACTATCTTGGAAAATTGAATTTATCAATTCACGAACAAGCATTAGATTATTTAATAGATGCATGTTCATCCGACATGTCAAAAATTAATAATGAATTAAATAAACTTGTTTCATATTCAATAGGTGAAAACATAAATATAATTGATTTAGAATTAATGACTAATATGGTATCATATTCTAGTGAGTATGTAATTTATATGCTAACTAATGCAATTGATAATAAAGATTATACCAATTATCAAGCAATAATAAATCAAATGAATAAATCACAATCTGCATCAGAAATTTTTTCATATATGGGTAAATATTTTAGGCGTATGCAATATATTTCTATAAATAAAAATGATGAGGAATTATCAAAAATATTGAACATAAAACCTTATGCAATAAAAATGTCTAGGCAAAACATTTCAAAGAATGGAGTAAAATATTACATTAATTTATACCAAAAATATGTAGATTTAGATTATAAAATAAAATCTGGAGAAATAAGTGCTAAAAACGCATTATATGAATTAATTTTTTAGCATTTGCAATATCTAATATTAATTGTTATAATAATATACTATGATTGAAGAGTCTTTATTAAAACCAAAAGAAATAATATATTCAAATAGAAAAACTATATCATTGATTATTAATTCAAATGGAGAACTAATTGTTAGAGCACCAATCAATTGTTCATATAGTAAAATAAATAATTTTATTAATGAAAAATCGAATTGGATATTAAAGAAAAAAGAATATTATAGTGAACACAATATATATTTACCATTAGAATTTAAGGACCAAGAGCATATTTTTTTGTTAGGTGAAAAATACACTATTTGTTTATCAGATACAAAAAAAATAAAAATAATTGATGAAACAATTATTATACCTAAAGATGATAGCAAAACAAAATTGATTAGATATATGTCAAGGATAGCTAAAAAGTATATAACTAAACGAGCTGATTATATTGCGAATATTTTCAAATTTCAATTTTTAAGTATCTCAATAACATCTGCACATACTAGATGGGGTTCATGTAATTACAAGAACAAACTAAATTTTACATATAAATTAATAATGTGCCCTAAAGAGATTATTGATTATATAATAATACACGAATTATGTCATACTATTGAAAAAAACCATAGTCAAAGATTTTGGAGTAAAGTAAGGAGCATTTTACCAAATTACAAAATATGTGAAAAATGGTTAAAAGATAATCGTGGGATAATTAATGTTATATAAAAAATGCTAGATAATAATTCTAGCATTTTTTGTTAATTAAATTATTTATTAATTGAATATGAACTTAATCTAGCTTTTTTTCTATTAGCAGTAGCTTTTTGTAAAATTCCTTTTGAAACAGCAGAATCGATTAAAGAAAAAGTTTCACTAAGTAATTTTGAAGCATTTTCATTTTCTTTATTATCAACAGCACTTTTATATTTTTTAATGTATGTGGCAATCTTTGATTTATAAGATTTATTTTCCATAGTTTGTCTGTCAATAACTTCAATACGTTTCTTAGCAGATTTTATATTAGCCATACAAACCTCCATTTCGTTTGTTAGTATAACAAATATTGGTTAAAATTGCAAGTGCTTTCACAATATTTTTACAAAATCATAAATTATTATATGTTAAAAAAATTAAAACCAACAATTGCTATAATCGACAGTGGGATTGGTGGTATCAGTATTTTACGCGAGATAGTAAATAAATACCATAGTGGGAATTATATTTATTTTGCAGATAATTTGTATATGCCTTATGGAAATAAGAGTAAAACTTTCATAAGAAAGCGAGTAGAGAGTATCATCTCTATGTTGTTTGATAAATATAAAGTTGATTTAATTATTATAGCTTGCAATACAGCATCTACAATAGTTGACGAAATAAAATTTAAAAATGTAATAACAATGAAATTTAATCCGAATTTGATATACTTTGCAACTAAGTTAACAAAAAGAATGTTAAATAGAGATAATATTATTGCAGATGTCAGCTTAGCTAAACAAATTGAAGAAAATATTTTTAATACTAAAAAACTCAATAATATTATAAAATATCATGTAAAAAAACATAAACTTAATGAATTAGATTGTTTTGTTTTAGGTTGTACCCATTATGAACTAGTAGAAGATATTTTTAAAAAATATTGTCCTAATACAAATATAATAAAAAATAGCAGTTATTTAATAAAGAATTTAAATTATTTTCCTAATACCGAAAATTTAACAATAATATTTTTAGAGTCAAAAAATAGTAATAGTTATCTAAATAAATTAAATAAATTAATAAGGAGTTAAAATGTGTGGTATTTACGGTTATGTTGGTAAAAATAATGCTTATGAAGAAGTAATCAAAGGTTTGTATCTTTTGCAATATAGAGGATATGATTCATGTGGAGTAGCTTATTATAATAATGGTTTTAAGATTAATAAAGCTCTAGGTACTTTAGATAATTTACCTAAAACATTAGACAATATACCGCATATAGCTTTTGGTCACACCAGATGGGCAACAAATGGTCAAGTAAATATAGAAAATACTCATCCTCATATTTCTTATAATAAGGAATTTATAATTGTACATAATGGCATTATAAAAAATGCAGAGCAGATAAAAGAAAAATTAATAAACATGGGTATTCAATTTTATTCTGATACAGATACTGAAGTTATAGTAAATTTATTATCAACATTATCAGGAGATATAGAAAATAGAATAGAACAATTATATAACTATTTAGTTGGAAGTTTTTCATTGATTTTAGGATATAAAAATGGCGATATTTACTTATTAAAAAAATTTAGTCCATTGAATATTTTACAAGCAGACGATGGTATATATATTTCAAGTGATATATCAAGTTTGAAAGAAGGGCAATTGTATTCATTAATAGATAATGATATAATAAAAATATCTAATGGAAAAATAATTGAAGTTGGAAATACAAAAATAATTTTTAAACAGCACAAAAATAGCATTAAAGATTTTTCATTAGGAAAATTCAAACATTTTATGTTAAAAGAAATATATGAAACGCCTATAGGAATTGAAAAAACGTATAATTATCTTCAAGCTGAAAATATACGAAAAATTTTCAAAAACTTTACCCAATTTACACTTATTGGTTGTGGAACAGCTTATCATTCTTGTTTAATTGGTGAAGAATACTTGAAATTAAATAAAAAATACATAGTTAATTCATATTTGGCTTCTAATTATAATTTAAATAAAAAAATTAAGCGAAAACACTTGCATATAATAGTTAGTCAAAGTGGAGAAACGGCAGATTGTATAAAGGTGGCGGAACAGATAAAAAAATATAACGGAAAAATTCTTTTGATTACAAATGAAGAAAATAGTACAATGGCAAAGATTGCAGATTATAAAATATTTACAAAAGCAGGTAAAGAATTGGCAGTCGCAAGCACAAAAACATATTGTGCTCAAGTATTCGTTTTTGCGTATATCACACAAATATTGAAAAATAAGAAATATGTATTAAATATTAAAAATTTTGCTAATAACTTAAATGATTATATTAAAAGTATTGATATAAAAAATTTAGCTGATAAATTAAATAATACAGATAAACTAATTTTAATAGGGAAAGATATTGATTATTTATTACTTTTAGAAGCAAGTTTAAAAATAAGAGAAATTGATTATATATATACAATACCTATGTATGCAGGAGAATTAAAACATGGAACTTTATCTTTAATAGATAAAGATAGCATAGTTTTTGCATTGAACACATCTGATGATAAAAATAAATTAGATATTGTAAAAAATGAAATAGAATCTAGAGAAGGGGTCGTAATATCACTTGATGAATATGTTGATATTGGTAATGTTGAAAATTGTTTTAAACCTATATATGAAATAATTCCATTCCAATTATTAAGTTGTCAAATTGCTATAAATAGGGGATACAATCCAGATATGCCTAGAAATCTAGCAAAAAGTGTGACTGTAGAATAAATAAAATTTTATTTAAAAGAAGATTTTACATACCATTTTCGTTTATTACTTGTTATTTCTTTATTTAAAAAATTAATTAAATAATCTTTAGGTTTAATTTTTATTTCATCTGATTTATTGTTTTGTTCATCAATTAAATAGTATGAAATTTCATCGTATTTAAATATATCACTATCTACTATTTTTATTTTTTCAGATTTATCTTTTATCTCTTTTATTAATTTTTCGTCATTGTTTATTTTGCGATATAATTTGTATTCTTTGTTTTTTTTTGATGAAAAACTAATATTTGCACCATATTTATTCAAGTATACAGACAAATCTAAATTATTTAATACCTTAATTTTAATAGGTTTGTTTTCAGATTTAAAATAGTCATAGGCTATGTATCTATCTAAATTTGTAGTAGGGGAGATTATTATATGATTTTCTTTAGCTTCTAATATATCATAAGGTAAATATTCTACAGAGTCAGGTTTTTTAAAATCGGCGGGGGAATTGTTTTTATAGATATATTTTAAAATATTCTTGTTAATTTGAGTAGGTTCAACTGAACTTAACATATTGTCAGGCAAAAAATTATTTTTAAGGTCACTAATCCAAGTCAAAATTGAATGCTCAGTTGTATATGCAATATTGTATAAATCCGTGTTATTTTTACCATCAAATGCTGTTCCTGTTTTGCTAGCCACCGGAAGATTTAGAGAGTTTAATCGTTTTGCAGTTCCTGATTTAGCACTATCTTTAAGCATATCATTTACAATAAAACAATCAGCTTCATCAAATATTTGTTCGGAAAAGTTAACATGCTCATATACTATATTTCCATTTTTATCTAAAATTTTGTCAACAAATGATAACCCTTTAAATTTTCCTAAATTTGCTAAAGTAGTATAAGCAGAAAGCAAATCCGTTATGTAAACACCATTTTTTAGACTCCCTAAAGCAAGATTTAAATTTAAATCAGATTTTTCTATTAAAATTCCTAAATCATCTAAACAATCTTTTGCTTTATTTAATCCGACATATTCTAATGCTTTTACTGAAGGTATATTTAATGAATTTGACAAAGCATATCGAGTTGTCACATATCCATGAAATTTCTTGTCAGCATTTTTTGGAGAAAAACCATTATAATCAATTTTTTCATCTAATATATAAGTTGCTGGTGTCAATATATTGTGTATTATACATGGTAAATACACAGATAAAGGTTTTAGTGTTGAAGCTGGTTGTCGTCTTAAATTGTGTAAATTGTAGTTGCTATTTGCATAATAAGATAATATTTTCCCCGAATTATCAACAACAATAGACAAACTATCTAAATTGGTATTATTATTTTTTTCACTTTCGTTTATTTGAGAGTTATTTAATTTTATTACTTCTTTTTGAAGTTCGTCATCTTTAAATGTG
Organism: uncultured Clostridia bacterium; assembly: GCA_944384445.1. Taxonomy (GTDB): domain Bacteria; phylum Bacillota; class Clostridia; order Christensenellales; family UBA1242; genus Onthoplasma. Next base: position 19,949 of record CALWTL010000014.1, read on the forward strand.
ACAATTTGATATTCATTATTTATTAATTCTCGTTCAGTTATATTTAATAATTTACATGCTTGTAAAATTGCTTCTTCTTCGTACGAATGATTTAATTCATTAAAACTTGATAGTAAAATAGGTGATTTAATTACTTCTTGATATTCTTTTTCACTAATATTTCCAGCTTCATACATAGTTTTTGCAACAAAATTTTTTCTTGCTAGCGAATTCTCATAATTAATTTTCGGTGAGTATCTTAATGGCGATTTTATTAATCCAGCTAAACAACAAGCTTCGTTTATAGTCAAATCTTTTGCAGATTTATTAAAATATACTTTGCTAGCATTTTCTATTCCGTAGGCATTTGAGCCAAAATAGATTGTATTTAGATACATCTCTAATATCTCATCTTTTGTAAATTCTTTTTCCATCTTTATAGATAAAACAATTTCTTGAATTTTTCTCGAATAAGTTTTTTCATTGCTTAATAAGGCGTTTTTGATTAATTGCTGGCTGATTGTGGAGGCTCCTTGTGATTTACTTTGATTTAAAATATTAACTACACCAGCTTTTATAATTCTTTTTAAATCATATCCGTTATGAGAATAAAATCTTTTATCTTCAATATCTATAAAAGCATTTTTTACATATTCTGGCAAACTTTCAATTTCAATTACTGAACGATTTGTGTTATATAAAGTGTTGTCAATTCCTGATGAAGAATATACTTTAACTCCATTATTCAAATTGGTAAGTTTGTTTATATCTAAATCGTATTTGTTATATATGATTGTTATACAGATGGCAAATGATACAAAAAAAAAACATATTATAATCGCTATAATTAATAATATTTTCATACTTT
>CALWTL010000015.1 GCA_944384445.1 uncultured Clostridia bacterium
TTTTGTTCGGTTTTTTTTTGGTTTTGATCACTTAAATCTTCCATTATTCTAACATAACTTTCGTACCTAGATAATGAAATATCTGAATTTTTTACAGCAGTTTTGATGCCACAATTTTCAGTTGGAACATTAATATGGTCACATCTTTTATATTTACAATTAAGGTACGGCTCAAATTCTGGAAAATAATCTTGAATTTCATAAGGTGTAAAATTAGAGATGTCTAATGCACGGATACCTGGAGTATCTATTATTGAAGAATTATTATCCCATATATAAAATTTTGACGATGTGGTTGTATGTCTTCCCCTCCTGCTTTTATCTCCCACATGTCCAGTTTTAATTTCATCAAAATCCATTATTCTGTTAGTTAATGAAGATTTCCCTACTCCGCTATGACCAACAAAAATTGCTCTTTTATTTCTTAAATAATATTTAAGATCATCAATACCTTCATTGTTGAGTGCAGAAGTTTCTACAACAGGTATATCTAATTTCCTATATATATCTAACACATGCTCGTCATTCTCAGTTTTCAAATCTGATTTATTTAAACAAATAACAGGTTCAATTTCACAAGCTTGTAATATCATTAAATATCTATCTATAAATCTTGGATGGAGAGGTGGTGAATAAGCAGAAACAACAATTACTGCGACATCTATGTTCGCTGCTAAAATTTTGTTAGTAACAACATTATTTCTTCTAGCTCTATCTTTGTGATTTCTAGACAGTACAGTCTTTCTCTCCAAAACATGTAAAACTTTTTTATTCTCAGGATCTAATATAACCTCATCTCCAGGAAACAATAACTGATTGCATGGTATATTCTGTCTCATACCATAAACTGTTAGTATCTCACCATTATTAATAACCTTAGCCTCTTTATAACTTGTTTCTATTACAATAGACGGATTCATTGTTGAATCCTTTTTGACAACAAAATTTTCATCAGCCTTTTTATTAAAAGCTATTTCTTTAGCTCTATTTTTTTTATCTATGCTCTTTTTTGTCTTGAAACTATCATAACTTTCTAAATGTGACATATTTTAACATTTCTCCATAATATTATTATTTTATTATAATAGATTTTTATATTAAAGTCAATAATTTTCTTTCCATAACAATGTTTTTATTTGAGTTGGAGTATCTATGCCCTCATCTAAATCGTAATATTTTACTTCTTTATTATCTCTAGAAAATGTGATACAATTACCTATCCATTTTACAATATTTTCTCTTCTTACTTTTCCTATTGTAGTATCCATTGTAAATCTCGTTGAATTAATCCAAGACGGTGTAGAAAAATTCACTTCATCTATAATTTTTATTATTCTTTTAAAAGATAATCTAAAACAAGCAGAATATGAAATTGGATCTGGAATAAAAATTGAAAGTGGTCTTATATGTAAATTGTCCATTATTTCAAGCAATTTAATTAGTACGAGAGAATTATCATTAATCCCTCTAAGAAGAGGGAATTGCGAATACATCCTAATCCCTGCTTTACATATTTTTTTTATTTTATCTTGCACTTGCTCACAAATTTCATATGGATGATTGATATGAAAAACCAATCTCACATTATATTCCTTTAATAAAGATATAATTTTATTAGTAAAAATCGATGGTTCATATATTATTGCTCTAGTGTGAATCCTTATATCCCATTTTTTTAAAGATTTTAAAGCATACTCCAAATTTTCATAACCAATACTTAAGGGATCTCCACCAGAAAAAATAACTTCTTTTATTTCTTTATTATTTTTTAAATAATTTTTTAATGTAGTAATTTTTTCAACTATTGTTTTTTTTGTATTACCTGCTTGATATTTTGACAAATTGTATGTTCTAAAACAATACTGACAATGTGCAAAACAAATATCTGTTATTATGAAGACTAATCTGTTATTATATTTCCTTATAATATAATCTACATTTTTTACAGGCATATGATTATTTTCCTCTACATAATCCCTTGTCTCAATACTTGTTTTTACCTCTATTTTATCTTTAGTAGGTATAACAGATTTATATAATGGTCCACAAATACCTATTGTTTGAACTTCCTCTTCTATCTTCTTTCTATAAAAATTAGACACTTTTATCGGCAATAAAGAATCTTTTTTTACTAAATCCTCATATTTTAATTTTAATGTTTTATCTATAATTTTATTTATCATTTAACGTACCATCCAATAGAATTTTTCTTTTTAGTATGTTTTAATGCATTTTTTACTATAAAATTTATTATACAATCGTAGTCATAACCATCTTTCGATGCACATGTAATAAATTCTCCTTGCGGATGAAAACTTACCTGTGAATTTACTTCTATTAAATAAAAATCTCCATTTTTGTATCTAAAATCAATTTTAGCATATCCTTTTAAGTCCAAAATTTTTACTATTTTAGAAACTATTTTTTTTAATTGTACAAAATTTCCATCCATACCTGTTATATCAACGGTGCTATCTTTTATAGTTTTCATTTCATAATCATAAAATAAAGAATTGCTCTTAATTTCGCAAGGACCTAATTCCCCCAATCCTTCTACATAAATCATACTGAGGTCTTTCCCTTCTATAAATTCTTCAACTAAAACTGCTCTCTTATATTTTAATAACATTATCTCTACCTGTTTATATAAATCATTAAAATTATTAACAACAGATTTTTCTGACATACCAATACTTGATCCTTCAGAATTTAATTTTACTATTACAGGATATGAAATATTTTTTATCAAATTTATGTCAGCTAAAGCATTAATTATGTATCCGTTTGGTGTTTTTATTTCATTTTTTAAGATATTTTTTGTCATGTATTTGTTATGACATATTAGCATATTTGTACTATCAGGACCAGAATAATTTTGACCTATTTGTTCCAAAATAGCTCCGTACACAGATTCTCTAGCTGGTCCAAAAAAACCTTCACAAATATTAAATACTAAATTAGGATTTAATTCTATTATTGTTTTTATCCAATTAAAATTTCTATCTGCTTCAACTTTATATACCTCATAATCGTTTATTAATGCATTATAAATAGAGTCAATAGTAATATCTGAATCAAATTCAGTTTCATATTCAAACTGATGTCTGTTTAAATTATACAAAATAACAATTTTCTTCATGGTTTATCTCCTTAATCCTATAGCTAAAAAATGATAGATAAGTTCACAGGCTATTATAAATGAATTATAAGAATTGTCTAAAGTTGGATTTAACTCGACAATATCAAATCCGCAAATATCAAAATTTTTCATAAATTGTAAAGCTTTATCACAATCAAAAGGATTTAAGCCATTTATTTGAGGCGTACCAGTACCAAAAATATATGACGAATCTATACTATCTATATCAAAAGTAATATAAAATTTTATTTTTTTGTTTTTATTTTTATCCAGTATCTCATTCATTATTGTTTCTATATTTCGTAACTTTACATCATTAGATGTATAAAGATTAATTCCTTCTTTTTGTATGTATTTAAACCATTCTTCTTCTACGAGCCCTCTTGGCCCTATAGTATATAAATTTTCACCTTTTAAATATCTATTTTCTATTAATCTTCTAAATACATTTCCGTGCCATACATTTGGCATATTCAAATAATCTTTTTCAACATCTAAATGAGCATCAAAATGTATAATTCCTATTTCATAATCAGGATACTCTTCATTCATAGCTTTTAAAACACCAATAAAACTTCCGTATGTCACAGAATGATCTCCTCCGCAAATTAATGGGAAACTTTTCTTTGCTATAGCATATGTTTTATTTTTAATAGCCTCTTGATTTTTATCTGGATGTGTTGGATCAACAAACACATCTCCTAAATCGGCAATCTTAAATTTGTTTGTTTTTAAAATTTTTTTTGTATCTAAATCATAAAGTGTTTGCCCATAAATTCTATCCCAAAAAGAATATTCTCTTAATTTTCTAGGAGCATATTTTGCACCTAATCTATATGAAGCTCCATAATCACAAGGAATACCTAAAAAAATAATATCATATTTATATATTTCACTCTCTTCAATAAAATCCCCTCCCATAAATGTAGGAATACCTGCGTATATATACTCTTCTTTTTTCCCCATATTTTCTCCTTTCTACACATATTGTGAAATATCCATACTTCTAGATTTACTTTTAGGATTAATAAAAATTTCATCTAAAATTTTATCTGTAAATTCGCCAAACAATGGCCCGCCTATAGTTTCAATGACATCTAATCCACTCATAGTTAGATTCGCTTCTATAATTAAGGGTATATCATTCTTATCAATTGCTATATCCCAACCTATCAGTCTAAAATGAGGCATTCGCTGAGCAGCATTTTTAACAAGTTTATATATTTCTTTTAAACAATTAATTTTAACATTTTTAAAATCTCCGCCATTAGGATGCATGAGATATTTTTTCCCTATAGCATCATAAGCAAAATTCGATAATGTTCCATCGTGATTTAATTTACAATATATTCCACCAAAACTCGCATTATCTACAACACTATCTCCAATACCAATCCTAAAAGCGGCCGATGGAAGTATTTCTATTTTATTATTGATTAACAATGTCATAATTCGTATTGTATTTAAAGATTCGGGATGTAATAATGCAGTTTGAGAAGATTGTTGAACAACTTCTTGAAAAATTAAATTTTGGATTGTATTGTTATCTAAAAACTTCTCTATCTCTTCTTTTGATGTATGATTAAATATCCGGACGCCTTTCCCTCCATAAGATGCCATGCTCGGTTTAACTATAAAAGACTTTTTATCTAATAAAATTTTTATTGATTCCTTTCTATCAATAATCTTATAATCTTTATCAAGATAAAATCCATTAATCATTCTTAGATACGTTTTAGGCATATTTAATCCTTTAAAGTACATGTCAAAATAATTTTTGTCTGAAATCCCCGGTTCTATCTGTCTATTGTTCAAATACGGATCAATATACCCTGCAAATATATCATCGGGTATAAATCTTACATCAAATTTACCAGTTTTGTCTATATAATATCTATGATAATTTAAGTCTATCCTTGTAAGATATTTCATCCAAAAATTCTTTATCTTTTTCTTTTCTACTTTAGATAATTTTTTAGTGTCTTTATTGAAAATTTTATGAGAATCTTTATTAAAGCAAATTCTTCCTTCTTCTGCTATAGTTTTGTATAAATCATCATATTTTTTAGTAATTTTTTTATAAGCTTTTTCCTCATATTTTAACAATTCCATATTACACCTCTAGCCATTTAGTTAAATTTTTTTCAATTGAAGTATCTATTAAATTATTTGCACTCATCCAATCATCATCAAAGATTTTGTCTAAGTATTTTTCGCCTCCATCACATGTTAAAATTACAGCGATCCCTTTACCTTTTTTTTTGATAATATCCTCAAGCGCTTTAAAAATAACACCACCTGCAGAGCCTCCAATTAATATCCCTAAAGACTTGGCTAAAAACCTACAAGTATTAAAAGCCTCTTTATCTGTAGCATAAAAATTTTTGTCGATAAGATTATAATCTATAATTGATGGTATATCAGCATCGGGAGGATTACCTGTTCCAGACTGATAATACGGACCTCCTTTCCCTCCAAATATTATTGAGCCATCAGGTTCTATTGCATTTATTTTTGTCTTTATTCCATATTTTTTTAATCCTAAAGCAGTTCCACAAATCGACCCACCAGTTCCTATAGCTCCATATAATTCATCAATCTCACCTAATTCATCAACTAATTCTTTTGCTAAAGTATCAATATATGCTCCTCTATTATCTAAATTCTCATGTTGACGAGGAACAAATGAATTCGGGATTTTTTTTGATAATTCTAGTGCTATATTTTCTCTTTCTACAACTGCCACTTCATCAGGTCTCTTGTTATTACCTACAGTTATTATTTCTCCTCCATATGCTTTTATGATTTTTATTTTATCAATAGAGGCATGATGATCAACAACTGCTATGAAATGATATCCTTTAATCGCCGATATTAAAGCAAGACCTGTCGCAGTATTGCCAGATGAAGATTCAATTATTGTTCCACCAGGAATTAATACACCTTTTTTTTCTGCTTGACGTATCATATTTAAAGCCATTCTATCCTTCATTGATTGCCCTGGATTAAATTTTTCAAGTTTTAAATATACTTTCCATTTACAATTTTTTATTTTTAATTCTATTAATGGAGTATTTCCTATTAAATCAATCATGGACTTTACTATCATTTTTTTCATCATCTCCTATTATGTATCCGTTTTTTTCTTTCAAAATAAAATATTTTTTTACTAAAGGTATTTTATGGAACATGGATTCATTAGAATCCATTTGATATGATGCAGTATTATAATAAATCAAATAATCTCCTTTATTAGGTTTATATGGAAATTTAATCTTTCTCCATGTTAACATATCTTGCTCTAAGCACAAATTGCCAGCAACTGAAGCATAGTAAATTTTTTCAGAATGACGCAATTTATTAGAAATTAGTTTAGGTTCGATCAAATAATCAGTATTAAACCACTGTTCTGACAAACAATTAATATTTCCATTTGTTACAACAATGTTATCTCCGTTATATAATTTTTTTGTATACTCTACTCTATAAATAGAAATTCCGCAATTATTTAATAAACTTCTTCCTGGTTCTATGTATATTTGTATATTACCTAAACTAATATGTAAATTTTTTAATATTTCCAACAAAAAACGTTCACTAGTAATTTCACTATAAAATGGATAAAATTCTTCAAAAATTTTCCCCCTGAAAAACATTCCGGGATTTAAATTCTTATTAAAATTTTCCCAATCATTTTTTGAGCAGTATTTTACTGGTATGCCGCCACCAATATCAATAAATTTAACATTAAATAATTTAAATCTTTTTATTAAGTTTAATAACTCTTTAATTGCGTAAATTCTAAAATCAAGATTATAATTGTTAAAATGAAAAGAGAATCCCTCTAATTCAATATTTGAATTTTTTATCATTTTTAAACATATTTTAATGTCTTCTTTATTAATACCAAATCTACTGATCTCCCCCTGTAAATTCGAAATTCTTAATGAAATTCGAGACTTTAGGTTTATTTTTTTAATTAATTTCAATTCTTCTATATCATCAACACTAATGATACAATTATTTGAAATAGCGAGTTTTAAATACTCCTCAGTTTTTGCTGGACCTGTAGCAATAATTTTGTTTGTAAATTTTAATGCATCTTTTAATTCATATATACTTGAGACCTCTATACCACAATTACAATAGGCCGCATATTTTAAAAAAGTAAATGCTTTGTTTACTTTACAAGAAAAAAAGATGTTATTACCCATATTGTATTTAGAGAAAACATCTTTAAATCTATTAATATTAATTAAAAAATTATCAACAAACAATAAATTAACTGGTGCGTCAAATAAAGCAAATAAATTATTATCTGCTATGAAATTATCGATAATATCATTATTATTACTTTTAACTTCTATATAATTCATATTTATTAAATATCAAATATTTACCATATTATATAAGATTTTTTATATTTTGTAAACGATTTTTATAATAAATATCATATGATTTTATTAATAATTATAATATTTTTAATTTAGGTGATATAATAATTAATATAGCAATAATTACAAAATTAAAAGAACATTTCAATTAACAAAAAATACTATTACTTATGTATATAGTAAATTTAATTGGTCAGTTGTGGACAAAAGGTTTCATTTAAAAATAAATACTGTTAAATTTAAAGTATTTTTTAGAAAAATTATAATAATTTTAATTATAATTATGCATTATAAACTACATTTTGTATTACATTTAATTTTTATATGAATAGAATAATTAATATAAAAATGGTTAATAGTCATATTTAATTTTGATTTATTATTCTCAATGTGATAATATATTTTTATATAGGAGGATATATGAAAGAATAGGAATCACTTTTAAAGTTGATATAATACCATACAACAAATATTGCTAAGAGTATTGATTAAAAAATAAAAGACTTGTTAAACAAAATAAAAAAAATTTAAAAATCAAAATGCTAAGCATATTATAGCACAAATTACTACAACTATTCACGACGTCAAAAATATTGTTTATACTTTAAAAAAGTAGAAGGGATTTTCAATAATATTCAAAATCAAATTAAATACGTATCTTAATTTTAATTTAAATTATTTACAAATATAATATTAACTGAATTTTTTAAATTATTTAAAAAAAATTTTACAATACAAGCTAACTTTTAGTATACTTGTTATATAGAATAAATATTTATAAAATTATTAAGGGGGAAATATGAATTTAATTAAAAAGAAAAATTTAATTTATATAAGTTTTATTACTTTTATTTTAATATCAAGCTTGTTTATATTCTCTGCATGTAAGGAGAAGGAATCTCCTACTCCAACATACACAATTACCGTACCTAAATCAGATGATTATATCATATCAATAGACAAGACAACAGCCGAAGAAGGTAGTGAAATTAATTTAACTATTACACCAACAAATCCTGACGTGATTATTGAAGAAGTTAGATACGATAAATTGTTATGCAATAAATCAGGTAATAATTATTCATTCACAATGCCTAATAGAGATGTGACTATCAATGTTCAAATTCAAATATTAACAGATGTTGATACTAATAACTTTTTGAGTTGGAGCGAAAACAATGTCTATAAGATTGCTTCAGCAAAAAATGACACTTCTTATAATCCAGATAAAGACTTTGGAAATCCTGCTATATTGGAGTTCACAATAAATAACCCTTATATGACACTTGCCAGCGTGGACATAGGTTCGTCTGATGAGACAATTATTCCGTTAAATGCTATTAGTTATGAACTATTCACCGATAATGATTTTAACCAGAACGGTTCTAATGAAATAGTTGCTGGTAGATTATATATTGATTTATCAAAAGTAAATGTCGGAACATCAAAAATTTTATTGACAATAGAAGACGATAATCTTTCTGGCTCAATTAATGATTTAGCTAGAATTATTAAAACTATAAATGTTGTAGAAAGTGGAAATCTTGATGAAACAATTTGGGAAGAAAAATTATCAATTGATTTTAGCAATGTAGAAATACCACAAGATACTAATATAATTTTAAGAGTTTTCAACAATGATTACAGATATGGTTCAAACGTTAATAAATTTACCGATTACGAATTACAGATTGTAAACAATATTGCACAAGTGACAATAAACTATATTCAAGGTTGTGAATTTACATTGCAATTTAATAATGCAGATAACGGAGATTTAGTAAACTATGGATTTGATGAAATAGATAATTCTAGTGCCACTTTAACTATTGAAGAAGGAAGAGTATTTAAAATTACATTTAATGATGAACTTTCTTCTCCACTTGAATTAACTGTGACTGAAATCATGTTATAAAAAGCGAAAATTAAATATAATATTAATATTGGAAAAAAATAAAAATATTTAATAAAAAAATATTAAAAGGTTATTATAAAGAGTTAAAAAAATGACTAAATATTAATATAAAAACTACCTTAATGAATTTTATTAAACTTCAATAAGGTAGTTTCTTTTTATATTTTTAAACTATTAAACCATCGCTTTATACTATCAACATCTTGATGTGTATTTAAAACTTTTCCCAAAATAATAGTAGTTGATTTATCACAACTCTTTTGCAAATCGTCTTTTGTATTATTTAAACTACTACCTCCTGATGTAGCAAATAATATAATTGTTTTGTTTTTCATATCATAACTTTCTAGAAATGTATTTATTATTCTCGGTGCAGTATACCACCAAATTGGAAAACCTAAAAAAATTGTATCATAGTCATCTATATTCGTCAGTTTATTTTCTATCTCAGGTCTACTATTTTTATCTTTTGATTCAATTGTAGACCTTGAATTTGAATCCATCCAATTAAGGTCATTTTCTGTATATGGTTGTTTTGGTTTTATTTCATATATATCTGCATTTATTGCCTTTGACAATTTTTCAGCTACAGATTTTGTATTGCCCGTTGCTGAAAAATAAGCTACTAAATATTTCATTTTGGCTCCTTATTATCTAATTTAAAAATTTTTTTTAAAGAGATTTATTAAAGAACTCTTCGATTTTATCAAATGGAATTCTATCTACCCTATCATATAAATCAATATGTTCTGCATCTTTTACTACGTAAAGTTCTTTTGGTTGTAATGCTTCATTATAAGCTTCTTCGCTAAAAAATTTTGAATGAGCTCTATCTCCAACAACAAATAAAATAGGTCGTGGAGAAATTTCTTTTATATAATCTAACAATTTAAAATTCATCATGGATAATGTGCTTGTTGTCGTAAAACCTCCCCTTGCATAAGGATGATGCCCACGCTTCAAAGCATAGAATCTAAACCATTCAGCATCTGGTTCTTTCAAATCTTTAGGCACAGCGTCTAAAGGATGTTCTGGAAAAGTTGGTATATACTCTGGACTTCGGTTTTCAAAATCAATCCATCTCTGTAATGATAATTTTTCTTTAGTTTTGTTTAAAGAATCTTTATCTAAACCTAATCTAACAGCTTTTGTCATATCATACATACTAACAGTTGCAACTGCTTTAATTCTCATATCTGTTTGAGCAGCAGAAAGAGCGAATCCACCCGACCCGCATATTCCAATAATTCCTATTTTTGTTCTATCTATGAAATCTTGTGTACCTAAGAAATCTACTCCTGCACTAAAATTTTCAGTAAATATGTCAGGAGATGAAACATTTCTAGGCTCTCCACTAGATTCTCCCATGAACGATTGATCAAATGTTAAAACAATAAAACCCCTTTTTGCTAATTCATTTGCATATATGCATGGTCCCTGTTCTTTCACTCCACCATAAGGTGCACCAACAATTAATGCTGGATACTTTTTTTTCTTATCTATATTTTTTAAAGTATATAAATCACCAGCAATCATCATTCCATATCGATTTGGATATCTAATTGCTTTCCTACTTACATTTTCATCTAAATCATGTATATAATTCATTCCCATAACTTTCTCCTTATATTTTTAATTTTATACTTTTATTTATAACTATACAAATAATTTTTATTGAATTTTTAAACATTTAGAATTTATTTTAATTTATTATAATCATCATCTATTACTGGCTCATACCATTCATTTGTTGAATTTTGAGCAGGTATTTCGATTGCAATATGAGAAAACCACTCATTAGAACTAGCACCATGCCAATGTTTAACTTCAGGTGGGATATAGACTACATCACCTGGATTTAACTTTTGAGCTGGTTTACCCCATTCTTGATACCACCCTGTGCCATCAGTACATAATAATATTTGTCCACCTTTATGATGTATGTGCCAATTATTCCTACATCTAGGTTCAAAAGTCACATTCGCAATGTTAATGTCTTTTACATTTAATGGTCTTAAATAACTTTTACCTATAAAATATTTTTCATATTTGCTATTATAATCTCCCAAACCAAATAATGGACAAGTCTTACTGTTATCATCTAAATAAACTTCTCTTACTAATGGGAATACAGCCCAAGCATTAGGCCATCCCGCATAAAAAGCAATATGAGTTATCAACTCAATCATTTCTTCTTTTGATATTCCGTTGTTCTTTCCATTTATTAAATGAGATTTTAGTGAATTATCAAAAATTCCTTTTGAAATCAAAGCAGATATAGTAATTATGCTTCTATCTCTAAGAGATAATTTATCTTCTCTTGCCCAAACTTCACCGAATAATACATCATCATTAAGTTCTGCAAACTTTGGAGCTAAATCTCCTAGGATGTCTTTACCTGCCGTTTGTTTTTTCATTTTACCCTCCTTTTGACTTCACATAAATTTTGTGATATATTTATAATAAAACCTAAACCTAAGTTTAGGTCAAGTAATTTTTATAATAATTTAGGAGAATTTTATGTACACTATTGGTGAAATATCAAAAAAATTTAATTTAAATATATCAACAATTAGATATTACGATAAAGAAGGATTGTTCCCTAATATAAAAAGAAAAAACGGGATACGCAAATTTGACAATAGCGATGTTGAATCTATATTAGTTATCGAATGTTTAAAAAAAACAGGTATGAAATTAAAGGAAATTAAAAAATTCCTTGATTGGTGTACACAAGGAGATTCAACATTAAACAATAGATTGAAAATGTTTATTGAACAAAAAAATAAAACATTATCACAAATTGATGAATTGAAAAAAGCTTTGAATTTAATAAACTATAAATGCTGGTATTATGAAGAGGCTGTTAAACGAGGAAGTGATAAAGATTTAAAAAATATTGACATTAATAATATGCCAAATGAAATTAAAAGTTTTTATATTAATTGGCAAAAAAATAAATAATTTTTTTACTTAAAAAAATTATTTATCAATTTAGTTTTATTTTATACTAAAATTAATTTTTTATCAGTAATTTTAATACGTTTATCAACTAATTTTTCAAAAATATTAATATTTTTTTCTAATGGCATAATAGCAAATAATGTAATGCTACCAGCATCTTTCCCACATTTAGTAAGGGATAATAGATTTTTTGTAATTAATAAATCTGATGTATCTATTCCTGAAAGTGATAAAACATCATCTATTGCTATCAAAACATTTTCACCGTTTTCCAATAAATGTTTTGCGCGTTCAGCAGCAATATTAATTAATCTTTTTACCAAATCCATTTCTGCGGTAATACTTGAAATAAATAATTCAGTATTTTCTAATTTATTTAATAAATATTTATTTTTTTCAGCAATTGACACATTTACATAAATTTTTTTGTTAATTTTACATGAATTGAGTAAATTTATTATTATTTCTGTATTGTTTTTATTATCAGAACCATATAAATAAACATTTTCACCCATTTTAATATTAAATTGATTATATTCGTCTTTATTAAATTCTAAAATTTTATTAGGTTCAATATGTTCAATGTCAAAGTAATTTTTTCTATTTTTTTCATATTTTAAAATAGGAAAATCATTTATATTAAAAATTGATTTTACAATCATTTGACTTTCATCTGATGAAAGTTCAACCAATAACTTATCACCTGTTTTAATATCATATTCTTTAATAATATTTTCTGGTATAAAATAATGCAAATAATTTTCTTGCCTTCTAACCCACAAAAATGCTGATTTGTCACTTAATAATTCAGCATAACCTGAAACAGTCTTTATATCATCGTATTGAAATTCAATTTTATTTTGATTAAAAGTCATTATATTAGAAGATGATGGTTGAGTATTAATATATGTTTTTGGCATCAAAATATCAGCGAATGAATAACCAATTCCTTTTGGTGGTCTACCCTGCTTAGTCTTAGCTATATATGGTTTCTTTTTCCCTTCGCTTATTTCAATAATTTCACTTATCAATTCACTTTTCTTTTTGCTTGTAGGAGCGTAAACTCCAGTTCGTCTAGCAAGTTCTCTTAGAGCAAAAATACTTAGTTCATTTAACTGTTCTTCTGTCATCTATACCTTTCTATAATCATTTAGATTACAAAGTCATTTTAGCACAATAACTAATCAAAGTAAAGGAAAATGAAACAAATTCGACATTATAAAACTATAAATACTCGTAAAATGAAAATTTTATATAAAATCATGTTTTATTAGATTGATTTTAATAAACATAATATTATAATCTTCTTATTTATAAGTATAAATAAAACAAAAAGACAATTTATTCTAAGCTGTTATTCCTAAACTAATCATAATTGCAATATCAACTTTTTGCATGGTATCATTATCTATCGTACAAACTTTTTCTTTTAGTCTTCTTTTATCTAATGTCCTAATTTGTTCTAATAAAATTACACTGTCTTTAACTAAGTTATATTTATCTTTGTTAAGTTCTATATGTGTTGGAAGTTTTGCTTTGCTTAATTGACTTGTTATCGCTGCAATAATAACGGTAGGACTATATTTATTGCCGACATCGTTTTGCACAACTAAAACTGGACGTACACCGCCCTGTTCACTGCCCACTACTGGACTTAAATCAGCATAATATATATCTCCCCGATTTACTTCCATTAATCTCCTTTCAAATGTTGCAATGTTAGATAATAGTCATCGACATTCTCGAAATCTCTCATTATATCTTTGATTGCTAAAACGTATTCATTGTCAGTATATGCTGAAATCGTAATTCTTGGCATTAATGGTCGTTTTATTTCATTCAATCTCGATAAATATTCTATATATGCAAAGACTTCTTCGTTCATATAATCTCCTTTATTTTAGAAGTTAAACCTTACTTAATAATTTTTTTAATTTTTCGTAAAAATCTTCCTGCATTTTTAAAAATTCTACAACTAACTGATTAATATTTTCATCTTTTGCTTCAATGTCTTTTTTTGCCTTTATACAATCTACTATTCCCATTACTGTACCAGTAATCATCATCTCAATTATGTGTTGATTAGATTTATCTGACCATAATGATATATAAATCATAGCTGTTTGTTTAATTTTTTTGAACAAACTGTTATCTTTTACTTCTTCATTCCCATTAATAGCAATACCATCGCATGAATCAGCAAATTTTGAATATGCTTCAAATTGCTTTCTTAATAATTTATTTAAATTTTCATTTGTTGTTTTTTTTAATACTTTATCTATTGATTGCATACCTATTTGTGCATCTTGATAAATTCTATTAAGCAAATCTAAATCTTCTTTTTCCATATTCTCCTCCTAACTTAGTATTTTCTCTAATTTAAGATTTATTCAGATTTAAAATTTGCTTATTTACTTATTACATTTTATTTCATAAACAAAAATTAAAATAAAAAAAATTGGCGAAGGTTAAAACCTTTTGAAACTAGCATAATAAACAATTTTACAATAAAAATTTTTATAAAAAGTTTAGTAAACTTAGATACTGTTGAAATAAAAAATGAGTATTAAGATAAATAGACTTTAAAATCATAAAAAGAGAATCTTATTAAACAATGCAAGATTCTCTTTTTATTTGTAATTTTATAATATGTCACAATAAGATAAGCAAATCTTCAAATTTTAAATAACCCGATTTCTCATTAAAATGTCCAGCATGATCATACACAATAGTTTTAGCTTTTATAGAGTTTGAAAAATCTTGCAAAGCTTCAATTTTTATATATGGGTCATCTTTACTATATATACATATTCGTTCATCACATAAATTTATAAATTTTTTTATTTCATCAGTATACATGTATTTGTTGATATTATCAAAATTTTCTAAGAAATAGTAATTATTGCAACCACTAACAAAAATACATTTACCTATTTTTAAATTGTGTTTTATACAATATTTTGCTAAAAAAACACAACCAATAGAATGACTAATAAAAACACTTTCATTTGTTATCTTATCTTTAACTTTATCCAATACTTTTGCCCAATTTTCAAAATTTTGTCCCTCTGGAGTAGGATAATTAAAATTATAAACTTCCATTCCCTGTTTTCTAATTTCATTTTCTAACCAAGGAAACCAATTTTCTTTGTTATGACCATATGTCCCATGAATAATAAAATAGTTTCTCATATGTTTCTCCTTTAAAAAAATTATATCATAAATTTAATAAGTTTTTATTGAAAATAATTTATAAATTTTTATCATAGACATTTATATGTGTATTTGTCTTGATATAAACAAATATCCTTAATAGCATCAAAAATAGATTTACTTTTACCAGAAATCCAATCATCACATTTTTTTAGCACAAGCTTGTTGAGTTAAATTATTTTCATCTATGATGTTCAGCATAGTTTCAGCTATAGTCGTTATATTGTTCCTTTTTTAATTTATTTTATTGTAACATATATATTTTAAAAAGTGTATAAATTTTATGAGAATTGCGATAAATTTTTATAAAAAATAAATTTGGCACTACGACGTGTGCTTGTCTTGATACAAGTCGGTGTCGCTTCGCTCCACCGAAAAAAGACAAACACACTATTAAAGGAATAATTTAAAAGCAAAAAGCAAAAGTCGTTTGTAAACATAACACAACTCGTGCTTTTCTTTCGCTATATATTCAATTTTGTCTTTGGCTACTTAAGAGAAATAATGGACCATTATTTCTCCTTTTAGATTATTTTCTAAAACAATCATTTGTCAAAGGTTAAAAACTTCTGCTCATCAAATTTTTTTAACATATTCCTTGACTAATTCTTGTTTTATGGGTTTCGTTCCATTTTTGATAAATAATAAGAGCATATACTTATTTTATATACTCTTGATTGTTTTGCTAGTTTCAAAACAACTAGACTAATAATCCAATTTCTTATTTATATTTTTATATAAAATTTAAAGCATAACCTAAAATTAAACTTGTTATTATTAATACCATGAATATAAAAATATTTTCTTTCCAGTTTTTATTTTGTTTTATTAATATTATTAAACCTAGTACTGCGTTTATAGATAATCTTGATACTAATTAACCAAATGACAAACCTCCCATTAAAAATAGTTCAGTAAGTACAACACTTGATGCACAGTTTGGAATAAGTCCTATTAAAACTGCAAGCAACGGTTGCAAATAAATACTATGTGATAGGAAATTAGACATTGCCTCTTCACCTATCCAAATATGAGTTATACATCCAAAAAATATATTTATAACCAATATAAAAATACTAATTTTTATACAATGCAAAAGCGGATGCAACCAGTCAAATGATTTACTACGTACATGGTGATGACAACATCCCCCATTCTTTATTTCAATAAAATCTTGCTTTAAATCTTCATTATGTTCATGCTCATCATAAACTTTGTCTAAGCTCTCTTCATTATTTTTATTATTAAATTGAAATGAATTTTCTTGAACTTTAGTTTCATCATTAGTTTCAGTTGATGACGAATCTTTAACTTTAGATTTTTTAAAAATTATTTTGTATAACCATATTGATAAATACCCAACGATTATAGCAAAAACAATTTTTACACCAATTAATGCTAATAACCAAGGTATACTAGACGGATTGGATATCATTAATGGAATTGCCTCATCACTTGTTGCTACATAAACAGCAAGCAATGCACCTATAGAAACTGCACGTTTGGTAAACAAATCTGTTGTGACCACGGAAAATCCACATTGAGGGATACAACCAATCGCAGCTCCAATAACAGGGCTTAATTTGCCTTTTAACAATTTATTGTTTTGAAATTTAATTGCGTATTTAAACTCAATTAACTCAATTATATAGTAAACAATAAAAAGAATAGGCAATAATTTAGCCGTATCAATTAAAGAATCTAATAAAACATGTCCATATTCTTTCATACTTCTCCATTATCATAAAACAATGAAATTTCGAATAAAAATTCTTGCAAATGCAAGAATTTTAACCTATTACTCCACATTGATAGCAGACACTAAATACTACTACTAAAATTATGAATAATAATATAATTTTTAGAAATTTCATAGATTCATTATATCTTAAAAATAAATTAAAATCAAGTTTTTCAAATAAATCTACAGCAAAAACAAGCAATTATTGCACATGCAACATTACAAACAAGAGCAATAGGGATAGTTAACAATGTCTTTTTTACACTTGTTGATGCAAAATATATACTACTTACATAAAATATTGTATCACTACTACCCATAATTACACTAGCACATTTACCGATATAACTATCTACTCCATAATTAGAAAAAATATCACGCAAAAGGACATATGCCGCATTTGAACTAAACGGACGAATAAGTGTCAATTCACAAACTTCTGGAGGAATACCAATTGTTTTAAACAATGGCGCTAAAAGATTGCATAAATGACTGCTTAAACCACTGCATCTAAACAATTCCACTGCAACAAACATTGCTATTATAAACGGCATTAGTGAAGCCATAAGAGGAAGCGCTCCTTTTGCTCCATTTACAAATGCTGAATAAGCGTCAACACCTTTTATCAATGCAAAAATCATTATAAATGCAATCAAGATTGGAATAAACAAATCAGCCATTTTTTTTCCGCCTTCTATAAATAACTGCAACTAGTAATATCCCTAAAATAGTTGGTAAAAAAGTTGAAACGATGGTTGGCCAAAGAATGCAACTTGGACTGACACTCCCAGCTATTGCTCGCATTCCTATTACAGTGGTAGGTAAAAGTTGTATACCTGTTGAATTGATTACTACTAACATTATCATCGCCCGTGTTGCGCGCTTGTCCCCTTTATCTAATCCTTGCATAGCTTTAATTCCATAAGGAGTTGCAGCACTACCGATACCTATAATATTAGAAGCAATGTTAAGACAAATATTTTTCTCAGTTTCTGCATCTGTTTTACCAAAAATATATTGAACTGGTCGCGATAAAATTTTTGACAATTTGTGACTTAATTTACAATCGTCCATTACTTGCATGATTCCCATCCAAACTGCATAAATTCCAATGAATTCTATGCACATTGTCACTCCCATTTTTGCAGCTTCCATCATTGTTCCAATGACTTCAGACGGCGAAAAAATAGATAACATTATTAAACTGGATATTATCATTACTATCCAAATCTTACTCATATAAAAATTTATGCTAAAATATCTAAATAATGACTGTTTAACTATTTAAATAAAAAAATCCACAATATGTGGATTAAATATTGATATTATAATCGTATGCTTCAAATATTGCACTCATTATTTTTTCGCAACGTTGTTCAAGCGTATCTTCTGAATTAATTGCAATAGAATTAGCACCTATTGCAAATGCTTGGAATAAAAAACTTATTTGCATATTCTGAAATTCATTTCCCCATGTTTTAGGCAATGACAAAGCATTTTCTTCAATGACTGTTATAAGAGAATTTGATTCTGTAGGATATTGTGGAGTTTTTGTCATCAAACAACGCATTCTAACTTCTTCTCCCAAATTGTTTTCTGACACAAACAAATAATCATACCAAATGCTCTCGCTATCTATTCCTATATCAATTAATGGTTTAGTATCATCATAACTTTCTAATGGTTTGCCTGTTTCCAAATCTGAAGCATTAACTTTATAAACAATTGATAAATATATTGGTGTATTAGATTCGTTAACAACTACAAGCGGTGTATTTTCAAGATTTTGACCAGGAACAAACACTCCATTAGAAACTAAGATTTCGCTAGAAGCACTTTCTCCCACACCTGCTTGTAAACGAATGTTTAAGTTAGCCATTACAATTTTACCGGATACCTTACTAGTATTTGTACTATAATATGCATATACACCACCAAAGCATGC
>CALWTL010000016.1 GCA_944384445.1 uncultured Clostridia bacterium
CATCCTTACTAACCACTCAGGGGTATAGCGGTTATTTTCTGTTGCACTTTCCTTCTAGTTGCCTAGACTTGCCGTTAGCAAGCACCCTGCTCTGTGAAGCTCGGACTTTCCTCAAATTGAGCATTATACTCAACTTGCGACCATCTGACCAAGCTGACAATATCATTATAACATCAAAAAATGATTTGTCAATACCCATTTTAAAATTTTTTTAGGTTTGACAGATAAATATAAAATACACCTTAATTGACATTAATATTCCAAATTATGAATTATTTACAATAATATTATTATAAAATTAAATTATTAATCAATAAATATAATATAAATCTAAAATGATATATTAAAAAATTTTTTAGCATTAAAATCGGTAATTTTAATAATATCTTCGACACTTACTCCGCGTAAATCTGCTACAAATTTTGCAGTGTCAAACACAAATTTAGGTTCATTTCTTTTCCCACGGTTAGGTTCGGGAGTCAGATATGGAGCATCTGTTTCAAAAAATAAACTATCAATCGGTATATTTTTTGCAACTTCTTTTGCTTTTATAGAATTTTTATATGTCACATTTCCAGTAAATGAAATTTTTACACCTAATTTGATTAATTCTTTTGCATATTCTAAACTTCCACTATAGCAATGCATTACTACACCAATTTTTAGCGGATAATATTCTTTTAAAATATTTAAAACGTCATTATAGGCTTCTCTACAATGAATTATTATTGGTAAATTATATTTTATAGCAAGATTAATCTGGCTTACAAAAACTTCAATTTGCTTTGCTCTATTTGATTTATTGTGAAAATAATCTAATCCTATTTCTCCTATTGCTACTAGTTTGTCTGATTTAGTTAAAATTAAATCTTCTATTTCAGATTGATTATAAGTATCACAATCATCAGGATGTATGCCAATTGTATAATATATATTATCATTAATGTCTGCAATTTGCTTAGATTTAATGCTTGATATAAAATCTGCACTAACACATATAATAGCATTCCCACCTAACAAGAAAAAATCGTTAATGACTTTATCTAAATCGTTATTAAACTGAACATCATTTAAATGACAATGTGTATCTATCATATACCCTTCTTTTTTTATTATATAATTCTTAATCTTGCTTTTCTTGTTTTGAATTTGATTCTACATTATTTTTAATATCATCTGTGTTTGAATTGACTGTTGTATTTTTGTTAAAATTTTCATTATTATTAGCATTTGAATTTTCAATAGTTTCATTATTAGAAGAAACTTTATTTTTATTTGCTATACCTTTTAACATTTTGAGCAATTCAGTTTTATTTTCTTTGCCTGTAAACAATTTGATTATATTGCTTCTATGTGCGTATACGACTAAAATAAGAATTAAACTTATTAATATATAATTAACCCAATTTGTAGGACTTGTTAAGCATATTTCAACTATAGACATGGTAATTACAAAACCAATAGTAAAAATTGAAGCATATTTAATAAAAATCATACAAATAATCATAACGACAAAAACGATTAAAGCAACCCACCAATTTGCGACCAAAAATACACCTATAGATGTAGCAATCCCCTTGCCTCCCCTAAATTTGAAAATAATAGGGAATACATGTCCTAAAACCACTGAAAATCCAGCCACATACAGTGCTATTTCTGGATTACAATCAATATATCCAAAAGTTAAATAAGCAATTAAACATGGAATCAATCCCTTTATCATGTCCAAACAAAATGTCATAACCCCCGGCCAAAAGCCAAAAGTACGCCAAACATTAAGAGTGCCAGGATTTCCACTACCAGATTTAGTCACATCTCCATGTTTTATTTTAGAAATGACTCTTGCTCCATTAATATTTCCAATAAAATAACTGATTATACCTAATATTACATAATACAAATAATGCATATACTCTCTTATACTCTCTCTTTTACAATTTTGTTTATAATATCATCTATTAAAAAATAAATCAAATAAAATAAAAGAATTATTAATTTATGATTGATTTTTTGATTTAATAAATACTCAATATTGACAAATGCACAAAATATGTTAAAATATTAAAAAATATTTGTGAAAAGGATAAAGTATGAATGCAAATATAAATTATAATGAACCAATCAAAAATTTTAACGAAGACGACATAAATGAATTTATTGCCAATAAATTAAATTTAATTACAGGACAAATAATGTTTTTTGACGATAATATTCAAATTACATGTTATTCAGAAACTGATACAATCAATGTAATATTAGAAAATTATTCAGCATTTGCAATGATTAAGAACTCACCATTATCATCAAACCAATTAAAATTTATAAACTCAATTGAAAAAAAATGGCAATCTTATCTAATTAATAAACTTGGAAAAACTTATGCCGATAATTTAAAAGAATATGAAAAATTAGAAGAAGAAAAATTATCTTTGAATCCGTAAACTAAATAGATAGGATAAATTATGGAACAAATAAAAGAATATACTCCAACTATGACTTTTTATATAAAAGATTTAACTGACGAACAGTTAGATATATTTGTCCGTACAAAATTAAAATCAAAAATATTAAGAATAATTAGAGATGAAAATAATAATTCACTTACGATTAATATCATAAATAAAGCTAAAGAAAAATTTGAAATAAAAATAAAAGGTACTAAATACAACTATAACATTTGTTATTCAGATTTAGGAAATAATTTTTCAGATGAAAGAAGCAAATTTTTACTAAAAAGTTGGAGATTGTTCTTACATTCAATTTATGGAAACAAATATGATAATCATATCTTTAATTATTTGAATATGATATACCAACGTTCTCTAAAATATAAAAAAGAACATAATGATACTCTAGTCAATTAAATTATAAATTTTTTTAATAAAAATTATTACTATGTTTCTTTATTATTTTTATTATATATTTAAACATTTGCAAAAATTTTATTTTTCATTTTTATTTTTAAATTGAATTTTGATTGGTGTTCCTTTAAAATCGAATGCTCTACGTAAACTATTTTCAATATACCTAATATATGAATTTTCGACTAAACTCGCATCATTACAATAAATATTAAATGTTGGCGGACATGTTGATACTTGTTTTCCAAAAATTATTTTTAGTCTTTTTCCATTTTTGCTTGGTGGTTCTGTCACAGTAATAGCATTAGTTAAAACATTGTTAAATAACGCCATTGTAATTTCTCTTTTTGAATTATTTAATACTAAGTCTACTGTGTCCATTATTTTATTTATTCTTTGTCCTGTTTCACACGAAACAAAAAGCACTACATAATACTTCATAAAAGCTAAGTCAATATCCAATTGCTTTTCAAATTGTTTTTTAGCTTTATCTTTATTTTCTATCAAATCCCATTTGTTAATAACTATAACACTAGGTTTGCCCTGTTCATGAATAAGTCCTGCAATCTTTATATCCTGTTCTGTTATTCCTTGACTAGCATCAATTACTAAAACGGCAACATCACATCGCTCAATTGCATTAAGACTTCTAATAACACTATATCTTTCAATACTTCCTTGTTCTATTTTAGATTTCCGCCTTAATCCTGCAGTATCAATCAAACAATACTCTTTATTGTTCCATCTAAAAGGAGTATCGATAGCATCTCTAGTAGTACCCGCCACCGAGCTGACTACAACCCTGTCTTCTCCCAAAAGTTTATTTGTTATACTAGATTTACCTGCATTAGGTTTTCCAACTAGTGCAATTTTAATATCTTTTTCATCATCTGAATTTTCTATTTTCTTTAAATATTTAACAATTTCATCTAACAAATCTCCAATACCTTTGCTTTGTTCGGCAGATATTGGTATAGGTTCCCCTAGCCCTAATTCATAAAATTCGTAAGTTTTTTCTTTTTCATAATTATCTAATTTATTTACAGCTACAATCTTAGGAGCTTTTGCTTTTCTTAAATGATTTGCGACTTCCATGTCGCTAGCAGTCATACCTTCTTTACCATCAACAAAAAAGACAATAACATCAGCTAAATCAATTGCTAAATTTGCTTGTTCAATGATACGTTTATTTATTTCATCTTCTTTATTAAAATCTAAACCGCCAGTATCTACTATTTGAAATTTATATCCACACCATTCTGCATTAGCAAAAATCCTATCCCTAGTCACTCCGGGAATATCTTCTACAATGCTAATTTTACTTCCTGCCACTTTATTAAAAAATGTAGATTTACCAACATTTGGTTTGCCAACTATCGCCACTAATGGTTTTTTCATAAATTACCTACTTTTCAATTTAGAGTATAACAAAATCTATCTAAATTTTCAAGTGATTTATAAATTTTTAAATAATATAATTTTCAATGTTTACATAATCAAATGCAGTATTTATAAATTAGAAATTGATTATTTTTTGTGTTTACAATTTTTTGAACAAAACGCACATGATAATTTTTTTGAGCGAATTTTTTTTATTAAATAAATGCTAATACTCAAAATGAACATTATTATTGAAACAACTATCAATGCATAAAAGAAATTTTGAATTAAGCTATTATAAACTATAAAACTTAATAAATATGCAATAGAAAATTGACTAAGGATACTGAATATCATCCAAAATGTACCTACTTCTTTCTTTATGACAGCAAGATTTGAAACACATGGACAATATAAAAGTGTAAAAACTAAAAATGACACTGCACTTGCGAAATTAAAATTAACAACACTTGTACAAAGAGTCAAACTTGTAGCTAATGCACCTATATTGGACACATTATTACTAATAGAAAAAGTAGAAACCAACAATTCTTTTGCCATTACACCAACAATTAATCCAGATACGATTCCCGCACTGTTTAACCCTATTGGAGCAAATAAAAATGAAATTTTGTCAGCAAAAAAGAATAATACACTATCAGTTATAGTTGACGTATATGACAAATTAAATTGAGTATGCGACAAAATCCAAACGATAACACCTACACCTAAAACAATAAAAAATATTCTTTTAATCATGTCAATAGCATTATCTCTACCAACTATTAATACATGTTTAAAATCTATATGACGCAAAGGTGCAAATTCTAGTAATAGTGTATTGCTTTCCGTTTTTAATATAATTTTGTTAAGAACATAACCTACTATTAGTGCTATGATTAATCCTAATAAATATAAACCTGTCACAATAAAGTATGCTTTAGCCCCAAAAAAAGCAGAAGCAATAACAACAAACACTGGAAGTCTAGCCATACAACTAATATAAGGATTTAAAAGAATAGTTTTTATTCTTAAATTTTTTTCATTCATATTCCGAGTTGCTAGTGATGAGACAGTATTACAGCCAAGCCCTAAAAGCATAATATAAATAGCTTTACCATTTAAACCGAAAATAGATAAAAAATCATCAAATACGTATGCCATACGAGAAATTAAACCACTATCTTCCAACATCGTCAAAAATATGAATAATAACACCACTTGTGGTAAAAAACTTAATACAGTCAAAACTGAACTGAAAACGCCATTTGAAAAAAATTCAATTAACCAAACATTACTTGTAATTGAATATAAAAAATTCATAAAAGGATTTATTAAAATAAAATTTATAACTAATGTTAACCCTTCTCCAATTAATGGACCAATTAAAAAAAATATTAAATAAATGCTAGCAAAAAAACACAATATAAAACCAAATGTCATGACAATTGGTTTTAAAATTATTTTATCTGCTTTATTCAAACCATATGTAAAATCTTTGTGAATGACTACAACATTTTCAAGAATTTCATCAATAAATTTATATCTATCTAAAATAACTTCAGGATAAAATGATTGTATAAAATTAATTTGTTCTGCATTTAAATTATCATATATGCCATTTAATGCAAAAATAATAGTTTTTTCATCAAAATTATATTTATTTTTTATTATTTTGATATATTTTGATAAATAATTATTATAATTAAATAAATTTTTTTGAAAATTAGAATTATTACTTATTTTTTTATCATTTTTTAAGTCTAAATCTTCAATTTTTATTTTTTTTGCATTAATAATTTTGCAATTAATATTTAATTTTTCTATTAATTTATTTAAATTTAAATTATTTTTATGTTTTTTAAAATAATCATAATTATTTATTAAAATTTTATAATCAATATTTAATTCAGAAAATTGAAGACATAAATATAAATTTTTTCTTAGGCTATTAGCATCAATTAGCATAAACCTTTCTGCTTGACTTTTTATTGCTATATCCCTTGCAACTTCTTCTTCATATGAAAAACTATTCAAAGAATACATTCCGGGTAAATCATAAAAATCATATTCTTCATTTTTAAATTTTATAATTTTATGTTTTTCTTCAACCGTCACACCATGAAAATTTCCAGTATGCTCACTAGATTTAGTTAAACTATTAAATAGTGTAGACTTACCAACATTTGGATTTCCTATTATATATACTTTATGCATAATTAACCACAATCTCTTTAGCTAAATTTTCTTTTAAAGTAAAACATGATGAATTAAAAACTACCAATAAGGTTCGTTTCATGATACTTCTATTTTTTACTAAAATTTTAGTTCCAACATTTAAACCTAATTCCATTAAGCGTATTTTAATTTTATTATCAATAATATTTATTTCTTTTACTACACCAAGTGAATTTAATTTTATATCGGACAAACTCATATTTTATAATATTAAATATAAAAAATAAAATTCCAATTTTTATTATTTTAAATAAAAAAAAGAATCAATAAACATTGATTCAATTATTTTTTTATTAATTCAATTGAAGAATTAATTTTAATCAATTTTTTCAAAAAACTTATTTTTTCACCATCTAGCGTAAAAGGTGTATTAGAATGATTTTCAATTTTTACTTTATCTATATCTTTTATAATAACATATTTATTGTCTGGTCTGAATGCGTTCACTCCTCGCAAAAATAATTTTATAAATCTAAATAATGTTGCAAAGCCATTACCCTTTTTAATCATTACAAGTTTAACAGTACCATTATTAAGTTTTTCATTCATGTTAATTTTAAATCCACCAACTCTATAACCATTCATTAACATAAAATATGTAAATTTACTATGAATTCTTTGGTTATCAAATTCAACAGTCATTGGCAAAGCAGGTAATTTAAATAGTGATTTTATTCCAGCTAAAACATAGGCAAATCTTCCCAATTTTTTCTTAATATTTTTGCCTGCCGAATACGATGCATCTGTAAGATACCCTGTAGCTAAAGCATAGGTTATGTAATCAGTACCATCGTACATCAAATCATATTTAGTAGTATTTAATCTCAAAATACAGTCAACTGCTTTATTCAAATCATTTGGTATACCAAGTGTAAAAGCTACATCATTACAAGTACCATAAGGAAGTATCCCAACAAGTGGTTTGAATCCACTTTTCATAACACCATTGATTGTTTGATGAACAGTACCATCTCCCCCACATGCAATAATTATGTCATATTTCCCAGCATTTTTATTTGCGAGATTTTCAACACCTTCTTCATTTGGGCTTGCAATCAAATCAACTTCTGAATATCGTGTTAATAACCTTTTTTTTATAGTTGGCAAAAATTCATCTATCCTACCACGCATAGCATTTGGATTATATAATATTAAAACAGTAGAATATTCTTTTACCATCATTTTTTCCTTCTTAAAATTTCATATTTATTCAAGTTAGTATTACATTTTATATAAACTTGCTGTTTAGGGACCTTACATTCGGTCAATTCATTACCTTCTAAATCTTTAATTTTTTCGATTTTGATTCTAGCATTATTTTTTGTTCTAGACAACAATTCTAAACTAGAATCGGCAGAAAATCTATTTCTCATTTCAACTTTTGTCCAACCATCGACTGAATTTTCAAGGACAATTGCTACAAAATCGTATTCGCTAACTGGCAGACTTGTCTCTAAAGTTTGTTTAGGATTACCAAAATAAAAACCACACGAATAATCTCTATGACTAGATTTATATATTTCATTTTTTATATCATCAGGTAAAACATATTCATTATGTGTGTTCATATAATCTATTGCTTTTCTATATGCATTAACAATATTTGCAACATAATATTCAGTTTTCATTCTGCCTTCAATTTTGATTGAATCTACTCCAGCATCTTTTAATTTATCTAAATATTCAATCATACATAAATCTTTACTATTTAAAATATATGTTCCATGGTTATCTTCTTCTATTGGATATTCTTGTTCTTTATTAATCTCACGAATAGCATATTCCCATCGACAAGCCTGTACGCATGCACCACGGTTTGCATCTCTATTAGTAAAAAAATTAGATAATAAGCATCTTCCAGAATAACTAATGCACATTGCACCATGTACGAATGCTTCCAATTCTATATTATTAGGAATATTATGTCGCAAACTTTTTATTTCTTCCAATGTCATTTCTCTAGCTAAAATTAGACGTTTAACTCCCATATTTATGAAAACTTTTGCAGCCTCACTATTTGTTATATTTGCTTGAGTACTAACATGAATTGGCATATTAGGAGCAGTTTTTCTAACTATACTAATAACTCCTAAATCTGCACAAATTAGTGCATCAACTTTAATACTGTCTAAATATGAAATATATTGTGGCAAATCTTCTAAATCAGATTCATGTGGAATAATATTTACTGTGACATATACTTTTACATTATGTTCGTGTGCATAATCTACGGCAGATTTTAATCCTTCCAAATCAAAATTCCCAGCAAAAGTACGCAGACCATATCTTGTAGAAGCAAGATAGACTGCGTCTGCGCCATATTCAATAGCCATTATTAATTTATCTTTATCACCAGCAGGTGCTAATAATTCCATAATCTTATTATAATATACATTACAAAATTTTTCAACTATTTTTTAAAAAGCACTTGAAAAAATAGTAAATGTATGATAACATTATTAGTCCTACAATACCTAGATTTATTAGGACAAATCAAAAATATCAAATTAATTAAACAATTAATTTTATTAGGAGAATTTATGAATTATATCATTTATTGTGATAATGAAAATGTAGAAAATTTTTATATTTATGATATTGATAAACACGTTAAAAAGGGTGAACAAATCACTCAAAATTTTTATTGTGGTAATTTAATATATCGTTCTATTTCATATAGAGATAAAAACAAATTAAGCAGAAAAAATGGTTGTTTAACTAGTTTAGATAAATCAAATCTTAATACTTTTTTAGGAAAATACGTTTTAATTAACTTACCAAATGACATAAGCCCAAAATCCAAATATGTCCTTGCTTTTTTAGGAGAAGATGGCAAATATTGTGGATTAAAAATAGAATTTAAAAAAATTCAATCATTTGATAGTAAAAAATCAAAAGTAATATCAAGTGGAAAATTGACAATGAATATAACATGTCAAGACCATGAATGGACAAAAAATCACTCATATTTTAACTTATTAGACAGTTCTATAGAAAAAAATGGGTATTATTTAGAAAAATATAGACCTTCCAATTCCTCACCTACACTTGCGGAATTTTTATCATCAAATCCTCAAACAAAAAATCCAGCCTTTTAACTAGCTGGATTTTTATTTATTACAATATTATTCTTTCAATTTAAGGTAATTTTAAATGTATATAAAAATGAATTATTTAATTAATCGACTAACGCCTATCCCATCTCCTATATCATAAATTTTTGTATCTAAATGAATATTAGTTTTTATTTCATCGATATATTTATGTAATCCTTTAATCATCGCACGACAACCTTTAGATACAGGGATTTTTCCTGTCACCATACCATGAAAATATAAATTGTCTGCAAAAATTATGCCATTAAAATTTAATATTTTTATTAAAAATGGAAGATAATTTATATATTGTCCTTTCGGACCGTCTAGATAAATAAAATCATATTTATTTTTATTATTTTTAATAAAATCAAATGCATCTAAATTATATACACTAATTTTTTTACAAAGTTCATGAGCTTTTATATTTTCTTTTGCAATATTTATTCTACTCTCATCTATGTCAACAGTATCAATGTGCTCACAGTTAGTATTTTCCGCCATAGCAATCGCACTATAACCAATAGCTGTTCCAATTTCTAAAATTTTTTTTGCATTACTCTTATTAATAGTTTCAATTAAAAAATTCAAGGTGTCGTCTAATGAAATCGGCACCTTGTGTGTTTTTCCATATTTTTTCAAATTTTCATCAAATTCAATCATTAATCATTACTCTCAATTATAATCGGAATAATCATTGGTTTTCTTTTCAATTTTTTGTTTAAATAATTTGTGAGAGCCTTTCTCAATGCAATTTTAATATTTACATAATCACGCGAACGTAAACTTTCTTGCTCAATACTATTAACAATAGTATTTCTAGCATCTTCCAACCATGTTTGCGCTTCACCCATATAAGTAAATCCACGCGATACAATTTCAGGACGAGAATTTAATTCGCCACGTTTTGCATTTACATTAAGAATAACTATGCAAAGACCATCTTCACTTAATTGTTTTCGTTCTCTCAAAACATTGCTATCCATTTCGCCTATTCCTGCGCCATCTATTAACCTACTACCAAATGGAACAGAACCAGTGCATTTCATAAAGTTTTTATTAATTTCAACTCTCATTCCAAGCATTGGCAACAAAACATTGTGTCTATCCATGCCAACCATAACTGCTGTCTCTCTTTGTGCTAATAGATGTTTTTGTTCTCCGTGAACTGGAATAAAGAATTTAGGTCTAACAAGATTAAGCATCAATTTCATTTCTTCTTTACAAGCATGTCCAGATGCGTGTACTTGCTCTAGTTGACTATAAATGACTTTTGCTCCTCTCATAATAAGTTTGTTGATTATGTTATTTACAGATTTTTCATTGCCAGGAATCGGACTACTAGAAAATATAACAATATCATTTTCACTAATTTCAATCCCTTTAAATTCTCCAGCAGCCATACGAGACAATGCACTGTTAGGTTCACCCTGACTGCCAGTTGACAAAATTAAAATTTCACTATCTTTATAATTTTTCATTTTATCAACTTCTATTATATTTTCTTTGTTAATTCTCATTTCACCAATTTGGGTAGCAACATCAGTGACATTGACCATACTACGTCCAGTCAAAATAACTTTACGTTTATATTTTTCAGCCAAATTGATTACTTCCTGCATTCTGTCAACATTTGAAGCAAATGCTGCAACTATCATTCTACGTTCTTTATTTTCAATAAACAATTTTTCTAAAGTATCTCCTACGACTCTTTCTGATAATGAATATCCTTCACGTTCTGCATTAGTAGAATCAGACATATAAAGCAAAACACCTTGTTTACCAAGTTCTGCAAAAGTGTGTAAATCAAATTTTTCATCATATATAGGAGTCAAATCAATTTTATAATCACCTGTATGAACAACCATACCTACTGGTGTTTTAATAGCTAGAGCAAAAGCTCCTGGGATTGCATGATTGACATGAATAAATTGAATCTCAAAACAACCTAATGTTATTTTTTGTTTTGGTTTTACAGAAATTGTTTTATATTCAACACGTTTATGTTCTTCCATTTTTTTCTTGATAAGTCCACAAGTCATTTTGCTAGCATAAATAGGTGCTTTTATTTCATTTACGACATAAGGAATACTTCCAATATGGTCTTCATGTCCGTGAGTAATTAAGAACCCTCTTATTTTATCTTTGTTTTGAACTAAATATGTTATATCAGGAACCACTAAATCAATTCCTAACATATCGCTTGTTGGAAACATAACTCCACAGTCTATAACAATGATGTCTTTCCCATATTCTAAAACTGTCATGTTCTTACCAATTTCGCCGATTCCACCTAAAAACATTACTTTTAGATTGTTAGCTCGTGTCTTCCCTTGTTTAATTCCATATTGCTCAATATCATCTTCGTTTTCAAAAATTGGTTCGAAATTTTCTTCTATATTGTTATCTAAATTAGTAGGATTACTATCATATCTATTATTGGTATTTTGGTTGTTTTTCAAATTATCAAATTTATTATGTGAATTGTTTTTGTTTGAATTTAAGTCTTGATTTGTCTTTATTGAAGAGTCAAATTCTTCGCTTGTCATTAAATTATTTATCATAAAATCTCCTTATCTCATTATAAAATTAGTGCAAAAAGTGCACAAAAAAATAATATATTTTTGATTATTAAATTTATATATCAAAGTGTTTTCACACTTGCAAATCAAATTATTACTTTTATTAGTATATCATAAATATGTTGTTTGTCAAGCGAATTTATTCCTTTTCTATAAATATTATATACATTTTATTTTAAGATATATAATAAAAAAATTTATTATAATAATTATATAAATTAATTATTGTAATTAAAAACTTTTTATATGTAAATTTTTAGCGTATTTTAAAAAATAAATAAATATTTATAAATATTAAACAAAAAAATATATAAAACTTATATATTTCCTTAATTAAATGAAATATTTAAAATTATAGATATTTAATTTTTATATAATTCTAAGAACTTTTTTTCTTTCATTAAATCTGTTTTATTGATATCTCCATAAATTGAACAACCGATATTTTTAATATCAAATATCTCTTTAATCATTTGATTACATTCGTCTAAAGTGGTATTCATTGCAGTTTTATATAAAAATTCGTCATCTAATACTTTCCCAAATCTTCTAAATTGATATAATTTATTTATCAAAAATTTAGTAGTTATATTTTTAGATTCATGTGAAAATCTAAGTCGTCGTTTTGCTTGATTTAATTGTTCTAAAGTAAACCCTTTTTCCTTTAATTCATTGATATATTCAGCTACTGTTTCAATTATCACATTAACGTTATTTTTATCTGTTTCAGTTATTATATTTGCTACCGAATCCATTTCACCAAAACTAATAAAATATTCAGCAGAATATACAAGATTTTTTTCATGTCTTAATTTTTTTTCAATTCCAGAAGCAAAATCATTAATCATATAACTAATCAAGACTTCCCTATTATAAAAATTGATATCTTTTATTCCATGATTTGTTTTAAAGCTAAAAGATAAATATGATTTACCAATATTTTTATATTTTGATTGCAAAAAATTAAAATTCGAAATATCAAAATAAAACAATTTAGGTCGAACAAAATCATTATTAACTCTTAATTTTTTTACTAAATTTTTTATCAAAATTTTTTTAACTTTATTTAAAGATAAAGGTGTACAAATATAAACGTCAATATTGTTTGCAACAAAATATTGATTAACGAATTCTAAAACATCTTTACGTGTTATGCTCATTACACTTTTTTCATTGCCAATGACATCATGATTAATAAAATCATGGTTGTATATTTTTGTAAAATTGTAATTATAAAATTTTAGTTTGTTATTGTCTTTTGATTCATT
Organism: uncultured Clostridia bacterium; assembly: GCA_944384445.1. Lineage (GTDB taxonomy): Bacteria > Bacillota > Clostridia > Christensenellales > UBA1242 > Onthoplasma. The sequence goes on from CALWTL010000016.1 coordinate 13,425, forward strand.
GATTTCTTGAATTACCACTTTTTTCTCATCTTCTATAGCTTTTTTTGAAAAATTTGTTTCAGTTATTAACATTGCCACAGTTGAAAAATAATCACTTAATTCATTTGTAAAAATTCTTCCGCTAAAACATATATCTTTAAAATTTGTATAAGCATTAGTTTCAGAAAACTTAAAATATTCTTTTTTCACCTCTTGTGCAGATAACTTATCTGTCCCTGAAAAAAACATATGTTCAACAAAATGTGCCAAACCAGGAATCTTTTCTTTTGATGCTCCACCATCAAACGTAATTTCTACATTTGTTGATTTGTTAATTTTATTTTTTACATACATTAATCGTGCACCAAATGGCAAATTAACTCGCTTAAATTTCATAAAAACAATAACTCCTATTCGTAAGTTTAATAAATGAAATAATATTTGTCAATGAAAATCAAATAATATAAATCAAGATAATTATAACCTTAAAAAAAAGAGATAAACCAAAATTTTATCTCTTTCATTTTAAAATATCAAATATATTTGACTAATGATTTAGTAAAATAAATTAAATTAATTTAAATTGTTTTTATTCACTTCTTAGTGCAATAACAGGATCTTTTTTAGAAGCAATTTTTGCAGGAATCAAACCCGCAATAAATGTTAAAACTATACTAATAACAACTAATATCAAACTGCTTAATGGTTCCATTATTGCTAAATTTCCTATACCTGTCAATGATTTTAAAATCAAACTAATAGGTATAGTCAACAATCCTGATATTAATATTCCAAGAATGCCTGCAGTTAAACCAATAATTGTTGTTTCCGCATTGAATACTCGTGATATATCTCGCTTTGATGCTCCAATACTTCGAAGAACTCCTATTTCCTTTGTCCTCTCTATTACTGAAGTATAAGTTATAATTCCAATCATAACGCTTGAAACAACTAATGAAATTCCAGCGAATGCTATCAAAACATATGATATAATATCAACTAAAGTACCTAATATACTGGTAATCATAGCCGAACTATCAGTTAATACTATTTGATTATTAGAATGTTGGGAATTCCATTCGTCTAACATGTTAATTAAATCGTCTTTTGCTTCGAAATTCTTTGCATAAAAGTATATATTATTAGGAACATCGCTTGCACCATAAACCTGCAAATACAAATCAATTATTTCACTATCGGTTAAATTAACATTTAATGCTTGTTTTAAAGTTTGTTGCATTTTAATCGGAGAATCATATTTAAATAAATTTTCATACTGAGTTCCTAAATATTGTGAAACTTCACTTATGTTTACCATATAAGGTTCAGCAAAAAGTTTACTAGTATCTACAAATGTTCCATCATCATTTAAATATTCAGACTTTATTTTTTTCACAACATTTGAATTTTTTGAATTTTCTCTATAATAATTTGCTAACTCATGTGTATACATTATTCCATTGGAAAATATACTACCTGTAGCGTCTTCTTTATGAGTAAGTACACAACTAATAGTTAATTCAATTGTGTTTTCATCATTATACAAACTCTCTAAATTTGATTGTTCAATTGTTGCACCAGTAGAAAAATCAAATTTTGGAAGCATAGTATCAGTATCATAATACGCATCATTTAATAATAACTTATATGTTTTTCCAATAACATCGTCATAATTTATATTTTCTATTATTGGTTGCCCTTGTTCATCAATTTCAATTCCGCCTTGACCATCTGATTTATAAACAACATCTATTCCTAAATTTTGAAGTTCAGTTGTAGACAAACCATTATCTCCAACCACTAATGCTACTTCATATCTAGTTGATGGATAGTGTGCGTTTGTCCCCTTTACATCGTATAATGATAAAACATATTCTTCTTTTACTTCTTCAAAAAACAATGCAGAAGTTGTTCCAGACATGACGCTTGTAGTCACATCACTAAATATTGCATTATAGCCCGACCTTTCATTTTTTGTAATTAATCGTAAATCACTAGCATAGCTAATTAAATAGTCATTCATCAAATTTTGTTTATCATCACTAGAATAATAATTGTTTACATAATTGATAAACTCATTACTTATATAATTGTATTTGCCCAAATTAATTAATGAACTACTTGGATCATATATATTAATTGAATTATCATCATTATTTCCGGTATTTACCCCATCTTGTATAGTATTCATCATGGAATTGTAATCTAACGCAATAGCGGACACTGTGACAGGATATGACGATAAAGAATCACTTTGCATATTGTCTATATATTTAGTCATTCCTGCACTAACTGCAAGAATTAATGCAATACCTATTATTCCAATACTACCGGCAAATGAAATCATGGTAGTTCTACCTTTTTTTGTCATAAGATTTTTAAAACTTAATGACAATGCAGTGAAGAAAGACATAGATTTTTTCTTCTCTGTTTTCTTAAATTCTAAATTCTCTATTTTTGACATCTCTTCTAAATGTCTTTTTATCTCAATATCTGAATCTTTCTTGCTATATGGTCTACTATCTTCAATAAGTTCACCATCTAACAAGCGAATTATCCTATTTGAATATTTGTTGGCTAACTCAGGATTGTGCGTCACCATTATTACTAATCTGTTTTTACTAACTTCTTTTAATAATTCCATTATTTGTACACTAGTTTTACTATCAAGTGCACCTGTAGGTTCATCTGCTAGAATTATTTCGGGATCATTTACCAATGCTCTAGCTATCGCTACTCTTTGCATTTGACCACCACTTAACTGATTTGGTTTAGACTTTAATTTATCTCCCAACCCAACTTGCTCTAAAACATGAATAGCTCTTTTTTTTCGCTCAGCTTTTTTTACTCCACTTAAAGTTAATGCAAGTTCTACATTCTCAAGAACAGTTTGATGTTGTATTAAATTATAGTTTTGAAATACAAAACCAACTCTATGATTTCTATAGTTATCCCAATCTTTATCTTTAAATTTTTTAGTAGATATACCATCAATAATTAAATCACCACTAGTATACCTATCTAGCCCACCAATAATGTTTAATAACGTAGTTTTACCGCAACCGCTTGGACCTAATATAGCGACAAATTCATTTCTTCTAAAGCAAATATTAATACCTTTCAATGCGTTAACTGCTTGGTCTTTTAATATATAATCTTTTTTAATTTCAGATATTTCTAACATTATTAACCCCATTAAACAATTTATTTAGCAATTCAAAAAATTTAATTTTCTCGTCTTCATTAAAATATTTAAAACTATCTTTCATCATTTTATCTATTCTGTCTTTAAATTTTTGTGCTACATTCTTTCCCTTTTCACTTAGTCTAATATTAAATTTACGCTCACTATTGCCAATTTTTTCAATGTATCCCTTGTTTATCAAATCTTTTACTGCTCTCGTAGTATTCGCCTTATCCACGCCTATTTTATTAGTCAAATCTGTCATATTCATTTCACCATATCGATGTAAATTGGCTAAATACCATGCATGAAAATGCGTCAAATTAAACTTTGATAACATATTGTCTTGAACTTTACGCATACGTTTATCAAAACATTGAATCAATTTTCCAAAATCATAATTAAAATACGATGGTTTATTCATATTTAATATATATCATTTTTATGTTGATTAGTCAACTAAATTTAATTTAATATTCGTACACTTTTGTTTTTATAAAAGTAATTAATCTAATATTCACTAATTTGTGTAAATTTTTTTTTAATCAAATTACTTAAATATTTATTATTTTTTTTATAAATATTGTCTTTTTTTATAAATTATGATATGATTTATATGAGGATTAGTTATGAAATATTTATCTCAACAAAAAGGGAAAAAAGAAACAATTTTAATAGTTGATAAAACTGAATTACAGTCTGATGCAAATAATATCTTAGAAATAATAAAAAACAATTTCAATAACAATCACCCTACTTTTATTTGCGTTGTTAGAACACTAGATTCAACAATTGATTCATCTAGCAATTACCTTTATTCTAACAAAGAACTAAGTGTTTTAAGTGAAATAGAACATTTTTATTTATCTAAAGGATATAAAGATGCAATTAAATTTTCAGAATTAAACGAAATTAACAACGAAGATGATTATAATTCTGCATGGCCATTTAGTATGGTAGTAAAAGCAAATCGTCAAATAGATAAAATTGTAGATTCTATGCATAAATTAAAATTAACACCATTTGAAGCTATGCTTTATGTGCACATGTATGTTGCTAGTTTTCGTTATAATGAAACAAAAAACATTACAAAATGGGAAAAAGAATTGTCCCGTGTTTTATTAGGTATGGCTACTGATGAAAAATTTATAGTATGTTCCGGATATGCTAGTTTCGGAAAGGCAATTTTAGATAAATATAATGATAAAAACATTTTTTGTGATTTTTCTCCAATCCAGTTAATGGAAAAAAATGATCTTTTAATTTCTGCACATGAACAATTGGTCGTCACTATTAATGATGAAAAATATAAAATTTCAGGTATTTATGGTGATGATATTTGTCTAAATACTTATGAAGATGAAATAGCCGATATCAGTGCGTGTCTATTTCCACTTGAAGACATTAATGAATTTAAAAATTATACAACTCGAATAATGAATTTTAAAAATAGATATGAAGAAATAATAACACCTGCATTCGATGACAAAATTTCAAATGATGATGTCAACAATTTCCTTGAAGTAAACAAGAACAAAAACAGTCAGTTAGTAGTTCGTACTATTAAAGGTTTATTTGAAAGGCGTATTGATAAAAATGCAATTAAGTCTGAACCAATCCCCTACGACACTTATTTCAATGCATTATTTACATTATTATATAAATCATATTGTTTAGAACAAAATATACCTTTTGATAAAACATTTGACCTTTCATCTGTAATAAACGATATTCCGATTACAGATTGTACAATTGATAGTTTCAACAAAAACTGCTATGATATAATTCGAAAATCTATTATAAGTTCACAATCTTTATTTGATATGTTGAGATCAAAAAATACATTTTGTTTAGCACCATATTACGAAAAAGACCCTATGATAGAAGATTTAAAATCTATTTAATATTTAGACATAAGTCATAAATAAAAAACATCTAACTAGATGTTTTTTTTATTTTAAAATTACATTATATAATAACAATAAAATTTATGATTTTAAAAATTATTTCAAAAAAAAAGTCCTAAACGGACTTTTATGGGGTGGCTAGAGGGACTCGAACCCACGACAACCAGATCCACAATCTGGCGCTCTACCAACTGAACTATAG
>CALWTL010000017.1 GCA_944384445.1 uncultured Clostridia bacterium
ACTACAGTTTTTATAGATTTGTCATCAGATAAAGATGGCTGTTTTTTTTTGTATAAAACAACAAATGTCACAACTGTAATAAGCCAAACAGCACCAAATATTGAACCTAAAATTATGTAATCCATTGTACTTCCTTATATATTAAGTGATTCCATTATGATATTTGTAGCATCAACTGCTGAATTAATATTTTCTACTTGTATCGCATGCGCAATCAACTCTATATTAACCCTTCTACCTTTATAATTATTATCAAATTGATTAAAATCAAATGTGTATTGTAAACTAAAATCTGATTTAGTACCTACAACTATTTGTGTAGCACCTGTTGAATATGTATTATTGCTTGATACTAATTCTGTTCCACTAGCAGTAAAATAAGAATGTTCTAACTCGTCTATCTCACCATCAATTGTTATTATAAATTCTAATAATGCGTATACTGGCATTGTACCATTATTTACAACACTACCACTAATTACAATAGTACTTCCAGGCAATACATTAGTAGTTATTATATCATTTGAATTAACTATTGATGTAGACGTATTTTCGCTAAAACCAACTCGTATAATGGCTGTTGTAGAATCTCCCCTTTGCTCTTTTGCAGAAGCTGTGAAATATGCATATACAGAACCCATCGCAATGAAAAACAATAGGATAGGAACAATAATCCAAATCAACAGCCATTTAAAACTATACGAATTATATTTTTTCAAACTACCACCTATTTATATAATAATTATTTAAAATAATAATGTCAAATATTTAATTAAATTAAATTAAAATTAATTATAATATAAAAAATAATATAAATTATTGTATTTTTTAATAATTCACTATTGATTTTTATTTATTAATTTATAAATTAATTATTATGAATTATTGCTATAATTAAAATAAAATCATACAAAACATTTATAGTAATTTTATAAATTAAATAAATCTATATTTTTTAATTTAATTTTAAATATATTTGCAAATTTGAAAAATTTGGTTATAATAAATATATGTTAAATATTATAGTTGCACCTTATGATTATAGTGAAAACGGAGAAAAGTATACAAAGCGAATTGTCAGATATTTAAAATCTGAAAAGATAGATTATTCGGTTTATTTTTCACCATCGCTAGATGAAATTGGTAAAAATGCAATGGAATTGACTAAAGAGGGTGAAACTGAATTTGTTGTAGTAGGAGATGAACAAATTCTTCATATTTTCCTAAACAATGTCACTGATATATCAAAAATTAAATTAGGCATTATACCTTTGACTAAACATGATGATTTTTCTTCATATCTTGAATTAGAAAGCAATCCTATATCCGCAATTAAAAAAATATTACAAAAACAAATCAAAACAATAGATTATTTGTTTTTGAATGACAAAATAGTTTTAAATAATATCATTGTTGGTGCAAGCACAGAACTATTTGAAGTATTCAATCAATATAAGATGAAAAATGTATTTACAAAAAATCTTGTATTGATGCAATACGGCAATAATTTTGAAGGTATTGAGTTATCCTTTGATATCGGAAGTAAAAAACCATTTAAAGAAAATATCTTTGAATTAAGCATAAGTAATGCAGGTTATAGCAAGAATCAAAATATAAGCCCATTATCAAACGTATCTGATGGAATATTCAATTTCAATTATTGTACTCTTCCAGAAAAAGAAAAAAGAAAAAAATATCTCAAATTATTTAAAAAAGGTAATCAAATTTATGACGAACGAACAAAGCAATTTTGGATAACAAATTTAAAAATCACTAATGTTGATAACAAAATTAAAGCACTTGTCGATGGTAAAATTGAAAATTTGAGTGAATTAGAAGTAAGTATTGTTAAAGATGGTTTGAAAATTTTTAATACAATAGAAAAAGAAATTTCCACACCTACTGATAAAAAGAAAAAATTCAATTCTACAGACAATTCAGAAATTCCACATAAAGAATTATCAGATGAAGAAATTGAAATGATTGAAAATCAATCAAAAGACAATGGAAATAAGGATTTTGATACAAAAGACAAAAATAAACATAAACATAAATAAATTAAATTTCATATACGAAAAAATAAAGAAATCCTCATTTTGTGGATTTCTTTGTTAATAACTATATATATTATACAATATCTTTTTCATAATTTACTTTATAATATCTTCGTGTATGCTCTGTAATCTTTAATTCATCTGCAATTTCAACGTCTGCTACTATTAAAATTCGATTGCCTGACGCTAACACTGGTATATTATTTCTCATACGTTGAGGTATTTTTTTGTCTATAAAATAATCTTTTAATTTTTTCGAACCCCCTAATCCTAATGGTGCAAAAGTATCTCCTTCTTGTCTGAATCTCCAAATCGCATCAGTTGGAATTCGGTCAGCATCAATTATATGTTGATGCATCTTAGGTTCTGTTAAAACTTTACTTGAAGTACTTCTTATTATTCCATAACCTTCTATTTTTAATTTTCCACTTCTAAAAGCATATTCTCCAGTCAATTCTTTTTTCTTTAAAATACCTATTATTATAAAATTATATTCTTTATAAACTTTAACTTTATATGGCAAACTTATCACAGCTCCGTTATTTGCTTCAATAGCAAATTCTCTTATCATTTTAATATGTTTGCTTTCTATATCTTGCTTAACATACTTGTATAAAACCTTTCTTAGTATACGGTTAATTATAGATTCATCTTGGTAAAAGTATGTAAGTGGAACTTTTGTATAATCTTTTGTTTCAATCAATGTGCCTAAATTTATTTGTTTATTTATAAAATCATCGTCTTTTGCACAAATTTTAGCAAAATTAACTATGTTTTTATCAACTGAATTAAAATGTTTTCTTAGTGCTGGCATAACAATATTTCGAATATAATTTCTTGAATAAGTATTATCTTGATTTGTCTCGTCTTCAACATATTCTAACCCATTTTCATCTAGGTAAGACATGATTTCTTCTCTTGGAGTTGTCAAAAATGGACGTATATATATTCCATCGCGTACCGGTTCCATTCCTCTAGCACCGCTGAGTCCTGCACCTCGAATAATATTTAATAAAACCGTTTCTGCTTGGTCAGTCATGTGATGAGCTAATGCAATTTTATCAACTAATCCCTTTTTTATTAATGTATCAAATACTCCATATCTAACTTTCCTTGCAGCCTGCTCTAATGTCAATTTTTCTTCTTTTGCAACTTTTAATGCTTCGCCCTTGAATTTATATGCTCGTATATGATTATCTTTACAGAATTGCATTACAAATTCAGTATCCAAAGCACTAGTTGGACGTATACCATGGTCAATATTTACAGCCACAATCTCACAATCTAAATCAGATTTTATTGAATTTAAATAGTGGAGCAAACAAATGCTATCTCTTCCGCCTGAACAAGCAACTCCAATAATTTCGCCTGACTTTATCATATTATTGCTTCTAATATAATCTAAAACCTTGTCCATAATCGCTCCTATTTTATGAAATGATTATACTATAACAATCTAAGAATTGCAATACTTAATTTTAAATTTAGTTTAAATTTTTTGAAATTTTAACTTTATTTTCAATTAAAATATAGCAATTAAAAAATATAAAAAATTTATATTATATGAACACAATACACTTTTTAATTTGATTTTAAATACATTCGAGATACTAACACTGTCATATCATCTTTAGCAGTCATTTCATTTAGTCTTAATGCTTCATTTAAAATTGACTCTGCCAAAGTCTGTGGATTATTACTTGCTAACTTTGACACATATTCAATTATATTTTCTTGACTAACGAACGCATCTGTTATACCGTCTGTCACCATGATAATTATATCTTTTGTAGAAATTGTAGTCTTTTTTGTTGCTGGAGAAACATTATCTAATGCTCCGATTGGAAGTGCTCCACCTTCAATTATTTCAATATTGCCATCACGTTTTATTAAGCCAAAAGGAGAGCCAACTTTGATAAAATCTGCTATCTCATTATTCAAATCTATCAAACACACGTCCAAGGTTGAATAGTTTTCTTGATTATTTATTGCCAAAAGTTTATTAACACTTTCTAACACTATGTCATTATCAAAACCAACTTTGTAAAAATTTTCTATTAATCCCAATGTCATTGCACTCATTTTATGAGCACCTTTACCGCTACCCATTCCATCACACAATGCTAGTAAAAATCTATCTTTGCCTAAACGTATAATGCTATGACAATCTCCGGACTCAATATTGCCAGACTTGTTGCAACTTGCCAATCCAAATACACAATCATATTTGTTTTTCCTATTCAGAGTGACAGAAAAGAAATCTCCTTCTTCTATTGGTAATATGCTTACAATTTCCATAGGCATTTTTAAGACTTCCGTCATAACCTTTTCTATTATAGGATTATATCCTTGTTGCCCTTTTACGATTAACACTGCACTAATATCTTCATTTTTTTCTGTGTATAATAACACTTCTTTACATTCAATATTTAAACTTAACAAACGTGATATAATTTTATTCTCTCTAGCAATATCAAAACTTACATTTGTATCAATTTCATCTCCTATGTCTAACAATAGGCGTGAAACTGCTCCCATTTGGTCAGCTAACAAAATCTTAACATTATTAACATCTGCTAACATATTTTTATATTGTTTATATTCACTGCTTAATCTATTGATAAGACTAATTAAATTATTAACTTTTCCACACCTATTGCTAAGTCCACTAGGGATATCTAATAATGTCACTTTCCCCTTGCTTACTGCTATCTCAATCAAAATCTCTAAATTTGACTTGTTATCTGTCCCAAGTGCGCGTGTACATCTATTTTTATCAAGGCAATCTTTACAACATGTATTCATAGTTTCACGTGTGAGCATTGCTATCAATTCTTCTTTTGTTAATTCTTTTTTTACCATATTCAAATGTATTTGTTTCATATCTAAAAATACATTACTCAATTCGCTCATCCTTTTTCGAATATTTTTTCTAGTAGTATTAATTAGATTACGAGAAGACAATTCGCTTTTTTTAACATAAACAAAATCTGAAAACGAATTAAGTAATTTATTTGGAATAAATATAAACAATATTCCTGCAAGAATAATCGGCAAAATTGCATAAAATAAATTTATTCCGATATCAAAAAAATAATATTGGATAAATACATCTGCGATTATCACGACTAGAACAATTTTAAATTTTGAAGGCATAGAAAAAATATTTGCAAGTAAAGTTAATAGTGCAAATTCTGCGAGTGGTAATAACGACAAACTTGCTAATCCAACACCAAGTGAAAATGACAATGTTAAAGCAAATGTCATTGGTGTGCTTCCAGTTGCGACAAAAATAAATATTATGCACATTAATAAAAATCTATATATTGAAAATTCAAATATGTAAATGTCATATAGCCCCATACCTAATAAGGCAATAACAAACAAAAAACAAATACTTTCATTCAAAGTTAATTTAAAACAGTTCTTTCTAAGCAATACTACATGTAATACTATAATAAAAATGTATAAACATATTAAACCAAGTGCTAAGTAATATAAAATATCCAAAAATTCTGAATGATTAAAATATATATAAGTTATCAACCCCAAAAGGTAGCCTACAAATATCATATATAAAGGTATTGGTTTTTTTGAAAACTTAAATATGTAAAATATTATTAAACCAACAGCAATTGCACTAATGTTAATCAGTAAAACATTTAGAGTCGGATTAACTGCCAACGCAGAACTAAGTGTAAAAATAGACAACAACTTTTCTTCAAAACCTACGTATATGCCAGCGAAAAAAAATGCAATTAAAAATGGTGACAATTCATTTATTTGAGCTTTCGCAAGCACAAGACAAACAAAAAATACAGCCACATATTTCAATATAAATTTCCATGATTTACCTTTAACTTTCATATACCCCTAATCCTTTGAATATAAACTAACATATCAAAAATAATTTTCAACAACGATATATGTCGAAAATATGTATAATTAAACTAATTTAGATGAATCTAACTAAGTTTTCAATAATACTGAAAAATAATTGTAATGATAATTTATAAATTATAGACAAAAAGTTTAATAACCATAAATTTAATTTTTCTTGACAAAAAAATTTCTTAGTGCTAAAATTATTATGCAATGAAAATTTGCATTGATAAAAACTGTGACGATGTATAAGTAGTGACTAGTTTTCATGTAGAGAGAGTATCCACTGGTTGAAAGATACTTATGTTCAGACTAGAAACGAATTTCAGCATCTGAGTTGCACTCGGTAAACACATTTAATCATATCTAAATTTTATTTGATTTTTAGATTAAGACATATAATAAAATGTGATTAAGAGTCGCCAGACAAAACTGTGAAAATGTAATAAGGTTCATAAATTATTTAATAATATTACACATTAATGAAATATTTAATAATCTGTGAACAAATTTAGGTGGTACCACGAGAATAGCACTCGTCCTAATATTAGGGCGAGTTTTTATTTTGGTTGCACTTAAAAATAAATTAGAAGTTAATTAAAGGAGTAAATATGAAAGATAAAATTGAAGAAATATTAAAGTATACAACAGACACTCTCAATAAAATTAATTCAAGTGCAGAATGTCAATCCTTACGTGTGGAAATTTTAGGCAAAAATGGAAAAATTACTCAATTATTTCGCTTTATGAAAGAAGTAAGTCCAGAAGAAAAACAATTAATGGGACAACTTTTAAATACTGCTAAACAAGATGTTGAACGCATGATTTCTAGTAAAGAAACTTTTTTACAAGATGCAGAATTAGAAGCCAAGTTGATGAAAGAAAAAATTGATGTCACGTTAGATTTGAATCAAGAAGATATTGGTGCTCTACACCCTATTTCAATTGACTTTATGCGTATGGCAGAAATCTTAAATGGTATGGGATTTAGCCAAATTGACGGACCTGAAATTGATTATGACAAATACAATTTTGAACTTGTCAATGTTCCAAAAGACCACCCTTCACGCGATATGCAAGATAGTCTTTATATTACAAATGATATTTTATTGCGCACTCAGACTTCTAATACTCAACCACGAGCTATGGAAAAAATTAAACCACCATTTAAAGTATTTAGTTTTGGTAGAGTTTTTAGAAAAGATGAAATTGATGCTACCCACACACCTGCATTTTATCAGTTAGAAGGAATTTATATTGATAAAAAGGTTAGTTTAGCAGATTTAAAACATGATTTAAGTTTAATTCTAAAAAAATATCTAGGTGAAAGCACAAAGACAAAATTCAGAGCATCTTATTTCCCATTTACTGAACCTAGTGTAGAAGTTGATGCAGAATGTAATGTATGCAAAGGTAAAGGGTGTCCTGCATGTAAAGGTGCTGGTCAGTATGAAATTTTGGGTGCTGGAATGATTCATCCTCATGTCCTAGAAATGAATGGTATTGACCCGAACCTATATAGTGGTTATGCCTTTGGTTTTGGATTCGACAGATTCCCTAAAATGAGATATAAAATTCCTAATGCTAAAGTAATGTTTGAAAACGATGTAAGATTTATAAAACAATTTAAGTAATTTAAGGAGAAAGTATGAAAGTTTTATTATCATGGATAAATGATTATGTAGATACCAGTAATATCGATTTAAGGACTTTAACAAAAGGACTTACAGATGCTGGATTCGAAGTAGAAGAAATAATTGACAAAGCAAAGGGATTAGACAATGTAGTAGTATCTAAAATCACAGATATTCGTCAACATCCTAATGCGGATAAACTCGTAATATGTTCTGCAGATTATGGTTTTGGCAAAACTGAAATTGTCACTCATGCTATAAATATGAAAGTTGGTGACTTAGTGCCACTTGCATTAGTAGGTGCAGAATTACCAAATGGTGCAGTAATAAAAAGTGGAAATTTGCGTGGTGTAGAAAGCAATGGTATGTTTTGTGCTGGAGAGGAATTAGGAATTGATAATTCTATTTATCCTAATGCTGAAGTAGATGGTTTATTAATTCTTGAATCTGGATTAAAATTAGGCACTCCTATAGCTGATGTTTTAAAACTCAATGAAATTGTATTAGATATAAATGTATTACCAAATCGTGCTGATTGTAATTCAATATATGGTATTGCAAAAGAGATTAGTGCAATTTTCTCTTTGCCGATAAAACCATTAGATTTATCATACAAAACTAATTCAAATAAACAAATCAGTGTAGAAGTGAAAGATTTTACTCTTTGCCCTAGATATCAAGCCACTGTTGTTGAGAATATAAAAAATGGAGTTTCTCCTGAATGGATGCAAAGAAGGTTGAAACTATTAGACCATACTCCACACTCACTTTATGTTGATATAACAAACTATGTTCTACTTGAAGTTGGACAACCTATGCACGCTTTTGATTTGTCAAAAATTGTAGGAAACAAAATTATTGTAAGACGCGCACATAATAATGAAAAATTGATTGCTCTTGATAATAATGAATATGTATTGAATGAAAATAATCTCGTTATCGCAAATGCAAATGGTCCTATGGTCATAGCCGGAATAATGGGTGGAATTGAAAGCGGAACATATCCTGACACAAAAAATGTTTTGCTTGAATCTGCAAATTTCCATTTTGCGAACATTAGACGCAGTTCACACGCTTTAGGTTTGAGCAGTGATAGTTCAATTAGATACTCAAAAGGTGTAAATATAGGAAACACTGATATTGGAATGAAACGAGCACTAAATATAATATCCAAATTAAATGTTGGAGACATATCAAATGTGACTGTTGATATCAATAATGGATTACCTAAAACAAGAACAGTTGAAAGTTGTGTAAGAAATATAAACGATAGACTTGGATTAAATATTGATAAATCTATTATGATTGACATTTTAAATAGATTGGGAATTTCAACCACTAGCGATGGGGATAAATTGATTAGTACCATTCCTGAAGAAAGAGTTGATATAGAGCGAGAATGTGATATATGTGAAGAAGTTGGTAGAATTTATGGAATGGACAAAATTAGTGTAGAAAATAGTTCATCAACTGATTTTTCAACTGTTGGCGAATTAACTGTTGAACAAAAAAATATAAACAGATTAAAACTTGCAAGCGCATTATTTGGATACAACGAAACTCTGACTTGGCAATTTACAAGTCCAAAAATAATTTCGTCTGCATTATTAGAAGTCGAAAAACATATAAAAATTGCTAACCCTATTGGACAAGATTACAGTATAGTAAGAAGAAGTTTAATTCCAAATATGTTAAACAGTATATCTTTTAATTTAAAACAAGGAAATAAAGATTTAAAATTATTTGAATTAGCAAAAGTATTTATTCCTAAACAATTGCCTATTGAAGAATTACCAGATGAACATAATAATTTGTGTATAAGTTTAACTGGAGATTATGATTTTTACAAAATCAAAAATGATTTAAACAAGATATTGGCAAGCATCGGTATAAAAGTGGAATATCTCACAGGTCAACATATTCAAATGCATCCAGGTATATGTGCAGACATATATTTGTATAATCGTCCAATTGGAGTCATCGGAGAAATTCATCCAAAAGTTAGGAAAAATTTTGAAATAAATCAAAAAGTTTTCATGGCTGAAATTAATTTATCAAATGTGATAAATAGACTAAACGACCGTCATACAGGAAATGCTCCAGAAAAATTGCCTTATATCACACGTGATTTAGCAATCGTATTAGATAAAGAAACACCTGCAAGTAAAATAATTGAAATTGCATTAAAAGCGGATAAACAAAATATTATAGATTGTAAAATCTTTGATGTTTATTTATCATCATCATTAGGTGAAGATAAAAAGAGTGTCGCTATGACTTTGTCGATTAAGCAGGGAGAAAAACCTCTTAGTGAAAATGAAATCGCTCCTATAGTAAACAAAGTTCTTGAAGCTGAAATAAAAACATTAAATGCAAAATTAAGATAATTTAACAATTTTAATAATAAAATATTAAAAAATCAATATTTACAATGATAATTAATCAGTGATTAAAATTAGTTTTCACTTTTAACCTTGATGTCAATTTGATAATCAATTCCATCAAGGTAATTTTTTATTCCTACTTTTTCGAGATATTCTTCAAATTTTTTATTTTCTAATGCATAAAAATATTTATAAACTCCAAGTAAATCAACGTCATTGTTCTGACAATATGAAATAATTTCTCGCATATCACTTTCCATTTTTTCTTCAATTTTTACGATTAATGCATTGGTTAAAAAGTCTTGATTTCGTCTAAGCAATTTTTCACTAGGATTTTCTTCTATAACTTCATCTATATATACTGTTAAAGATACATCAGTACTATAAATAGGCACACCATCTTTAAAACTTGTTTTTATTGATATATCCTTTTTCAAAATATTGACTACTACTTTAGCATTATTATAAATGTGGTCTGTCACTCCTTCTACAACAACAGTTCCTTTTTGAGCATTATTAACAAATATATTAGCTTTCTTCACTTCGTCTAAAGTCATATCAATATAATGTTTTCCATCTTTAAAAAGACTAACCGTTCCATCATTCATTATAAATTTTTCATTGTTTTCTCCATTTGTAGTGGATGTTGTTGAAGATGAAGAACCTGATGAATTAGTCGCATTGCTACCTACTTGTATTGAATTAAATGTTTCATTAGTTATCAATTTAACTTTCGACATTATGCCCAGTGAAATTGGACTATAATATCCTATATAAAATGTTTCAATATTGCTATCTTGTGTGAGAATATATCGTTTATCAAAACTAACTATTTTATCTAATCTTAATGATTTACCTAAATTCAAGTCAACTATTGCCTGTGTAAAATCTAAAACATCTCCTGTAAATGCTACAAGAACCGCATTTCTACCTACTTTTTTTGTTCGAGTCATATAGTCTAAAACTTGCATAACTCCGTCTTTACAAATGTTTTCTCCTAATGCCATAATTTTACATTGTGCAAAACCCATTTCTTTTCCTATAGCAAGTGATACACTGTCAACCGCATATCCTAAAGTTTCGCCTTCTCCAGAATAAACTTGGAAATTTGCCTTTTTGTCTTGTGAAGGAGTCAAAACTGTCGCGGCAACTTTGATTTTATCATCAATTTTATCGACACAAAGCATAGTCACAATTGCTTGTGTTTGACTCATTGCAGATTTATTAAAAGATGGAACTGTAAAAATTAAAATTAAAATACACAACCATAAAACAAGTTTTTTGGGACTAAATATTGACTTTAACTTCTTTTTCATTTCTTTCATTTTTTACCTTCTTTTTGTTTTTGTTTACTTTTTTTATAGCAAATGCTATCTCCAACAATAGCGGTAAAATATATTGTGCAATAAAAGTGATAATTGAAGCAAACGGCGTAAAAAATATTTGTTCCATTTTAATTGTATTTTCCCCCAAAAAGCTCCAAGCAAGCAAGTATAACATAACAATAATAATAGAAACTATATTTCCTTTAATATCGAACAAAAATTTTAATGCTTGTGCTATGCAATATGAATACAATGCGAGTTGAACAGCTTGTGCTACTATCCACATAGACACAACTAACCAAGATAATTCATCTATTGCCGAATAAGTGCTCGAAAATTGACTAATATCACTTATACAATAATTATGAGTTGGACATGTGACTTCAAACAAACCATAAAAAACAAAATATAATAATTGAACTATCAGAATAGCAAAAATAATATATTTTATCATCTTTGATTTTTTTTCATCTTTAAAATCTACAAAACCAAACATCATAAACATGAACGTAGCAGAACCAAACCAACTAATATGTATCCATGCACTATTAACCAACGGTTTAAAACCATCTTTAAAAATTGGCAAAAAAGATAAAACATCTACTCCTGACAATGCTTTTAATGCAATATATATCAAACCAATCACTATTGCCCAACATACCATTTCGCTTACTCGTGCTATATTGCGGACTCCCTTATATATCATGAATCCTATTAATATCATTAAAGGTAGGACAAAAACAAACCAATTGTATTCAGAATATAAATTTTCAACTACAAAAAATTTTAGTCCTTTTGAAATATTACCTACTACCAAAGCATACTTAAGTATTAATAAAATCAAAATTGCTTTTGTCAACACAGGACCAAGACAACTTTTCATAAATTCATATATATTTTTTTCTTCGCTTTTTTTCATTAAATCTAATAGTACAAACACATATAATCCATCAACAATCATTAAAATTAAGGCAACAAACAAACTCATGTTTTTACTTTCAATGTAAAGTAAACTTGGTAGTGCTAAAAATTTAAGAGCAATAAAACTCATAAATACCATAATTGAAAGTTGCCTATAATTTACTTTCATAACTATCTCCTTAACTCATTTTTTTTATTATTTGCAATAGATTTTGGGCGTTTTTTCATTTCATCAATTGTCTTTCGCATATATGAATCTTTTTGGTCCTCTTCAATGTAAGGTGATGTTGGAGCAAGATATGCTGATTTATAACTATCAAAATTAGATAGATATGACAAAATAAATACACAAAATAACAGTATTCCATAAATACCTAATGAAGCACCTACAATAACTCCTATTAATCGTAAAATACTAAACTGAGATGCTTGTCCGGGAATTATATAAAAAGTTATTCCAGATAATGCAACTATCATAACAGCTGGTGGACTAACTAAACCTGCACTAACTGCTGTGTCACCTAAAATTAATGCTCCTACTATAGACATTGCCATTCCAAAATATTGAGGCATTCGAATATTTGCTTCGTATAAAATTTCAAATAATAATATAATAAACAAAATTTCAATAAAAGGTGAAAAAGGAATCCCTTGCGTGCTGTTCATAATTGTTATTAAAAATTCAGTTGGTAATATTTTATAATGATATAATTCTAACGCAATATAAACTCCAGGCAATAATACTGCTAATATTACACCTACTAATCTCAATGCTCGAACAAAAGCGACACGTATCGGTTGAGTGTAATAATCATCACTATTTTGCAAATCTTCCAACAAAACAAAAGGAAGTGTTAACACAATAGGACTACCATCTACGACAATTCCTACTCTTCCTTCTAGCATTTTACCAACTAAAATATCCGGTTTTTCAGTATCCCCTACTTGTTTAAACAAAGACTTTTTATTCCTTTGCAAATAAGAAACTAAATAATGACTGTCTAATATTCCATCAATTTTTATAGACTGTAATCTATTTGTTATATCTTTAACAACTTTTTTATCTACAATTGAATCAAAGTATACGAGTGCTACTTGTGTTTTTGTCATTTCACCAATTTCTAACATCTTAACAACAAAATCATCTGATTTTACGCGCTTTCGAATTAATGCTAAATTAAATTTTAGGCTTTCAGTAAATCCTTCTCTTGGTCCTTTAATCACAACACTAGTCGGTGGTTCAGCCACTGCTCTAACTGTAATCTTTTCCAAATCACAACCCAATATTTTATCTGCCCCATCTATTAAAACAAGCGTGTTCCCCGCAAGCAACTTATCTATTGCAGATTGTAAATCTGTAAAAATTGTCACTTCTTGATTTGCAAGTACATTGTCTTGCAGCTCTTTTACAATATCATTGTTCTTTATTTCTTTTGAAAAATTTACTAATGGAAATATTAGACTTTCATTTAATAACATATTATCCGTTATAGGAGCAATATAGCATAAGCAAATTTGCGTGCCAAAAAACTGCACCATTCGTGATTTTATATCACTACTATCGTGCAGTTTCTTTTTTATTTGTTCAAATGTTTTTACTGCATCAACTTTCATTAAATTTAGTTTAACTAATCATTGATTTTTTATACTAATCAAATTCAAGTGTGAATACGTAAGTTGTCATTCCTGTTGAAGTATCTTGAACATAATTTACGTTTGCTTGAACATAGTCTCCAATACTATTGCTATAATACTGATTTACAGTTGTCACAATAGATTGAATAGTTGCATTAGATGGCAAAGTTGCTCCCCCAATATCATTATTGCTAACTCTAAATTCAAAAGAACTTCTAGAAGAAGAATTTACATTTAGTTGAAGATGTTTCGCATATAAAATTGCATTCATAACATAAGCTTGTAATTGACTATATTCAGATGTCAAAGCGTAAAGTTGATATTTGTTTTGCGAATTTGACTCAAATTCTTTACTATAAACAAAGTCCGCAATATTATTGCCAGCACCTGTTATCGTAGAGTTAATTTCATCAACCGTCATATTAAAACTTGTATTTGAATAATAATCATAATATGACGTTGCACTAGGATAATACATTATTTCAGTTTCTTCTAGATTTAAACTAGAATTTAAGAATGAATCTGTCACTAAGAAATATAGATGAGAACTATAATTATAACATTCTCTAATATTATAAGGTACAAATCTATTATCCGAATATGTTATGTCTAATGAATACCATACTTTATTATCTAAATCAGAACTTGTATCTAGATAAACTTTATTCCATGCATGAGAAATTGAAATATTTTGACCATCTAATGAATAAGTATATGTTCCATTTACTTTTCTAGTCTCTATTCCTTCAATAGCACATAATAATGTAAACGCTTTGGCAAAAGATTCACTTGTCGCATTTTTGTTTCCTAAATAGAATTCACCATCAAATCCACCGATAGCAGAATTATTTAAGTCTAAGAAAATTCCTTCTAAATAATATTCCTTTCTATTGCCATAATCAGATAAACTACCTTCAACTAAAACATTGTCTGATAAAATCATATTTGAATAATAGTTTAAATTGTAAGCATATTCTAACCAATCAAAGATAGCTGTCACTTTCTCTAAATCTGTCATATTGTTGTTAATAATTGCTCTTAATACGTCTTTTGCATTTTCATATACAAGTTCAGCATTCTCACTATTACCGACAAAGTTTGGTTTTCTGCCATATTGTACAGCCATTAAAAGTTGTTCTGTTGTGCTGACATTCATTTCAGGCAAACTATCAATTTCAAATAATGAACTATCACTTCTTCTTGAATATAAATCTAAATATTTATAATCATTACCATAATCAGTTGATATTTGAATGAAATTAGTTTCAGTATCAATTTTGTCTACATCTAATGCGTTCTCGTAATATAATCTGAAAATCTGACTGTTATCTTCATGAGAAATTTCAAAATTCGTTAGTACCGCCATCTCTGGATAAAGAGATAATAATTTACGTGATATATAACCGAATAATGAACTATCCGTTCCACTAGTTATCAAATTTAGCCATTCCCCATCATTACTAAAATTGTATATTTTATTTGTTGTCGCTTCCTCAGCTAAATTTATAATAGAATCTCTAACGCTTTCATTTGCTTCGACATTTAAATAGATTCCCAAATTTAATTCCATATTTATTCCAAATAAATAGTGATACCATAACAAATTCATTAATTCATCAATTGTACTAACAGAAAAATCATAATAATTACCATAAATATAAATACTATAACGCTCAAAATCATGTGGAACGGTATATGTGTAATACAAATATACATCTTCACTAAATGGGCTAGACGTATACTCAACTGCATTTTCACTTGTTGCATCAACTACGGCTTTAATAGAAATTGTATAATTGCCTTCAAGTGTTAAACTAGAATTAATATTGTATTGAGTAGTATTGTATGCTTTGTACTCTTTAATCACTCCATTAGTATCAGTCACTTTAATGGTATAATAATCTGCATTTTCATCTCCAACCCATCGAACAAGAAAGGCTTCTGCTGATTGATTAGAAAATTGTAATTCGCTAGGAGTATTTAATGTGGTTAATTTATTTAATATCCCATAAGTTTGAGATTCATTTGAATCTCCATAAAAACTATTTTTAGCGGCCAAGGCTGTCAAATATACATAATATTCTCCTGATTGCACTACGTAATCAGTAATATCTGTTGATTGTACAACTTCAAATGGATTGCTTAAACCTAAATCATATAAATAATTTGTATAATTTCCATCATTTAATTTGACAATACGAACTCGATAAGAATCAGCATTTTCTTGAATGTCAAATGATAACGTATATCTTCCATCATTTTCAGTAATACGAATATTTGTCACTTCGTTTAATTGCATTGTCAATACATAATCGTACGAATTGTAATTACTTGCTTTAATATTTTCTTCGCTATCCGGATTAGGAAGTGCCCGCACCATTAATGTATAACTGTTTGCTGTTGTTAAATAGTTAGTGATATTAACTTCATATAACCCTACACTACCATTGCTTAGTACATTAATTGTATTGAAATTTACCATGACTTCATATTTATATGCAAAATTAACTCCATAAAAACACAAATAATAGTTGGTTATACCGTTGACAACTTTTTTAACTATTGGAGTAATAGTACCATCATCATCTTTTAAGAAACTTGGTACCTCCAAGACTCTGCAAGCAGAAACTGACAATTGTCCAAATTCCGTTAATTCACTATTTGCATACCCACTGTATGGAGAAGCCACCGCTTGAATTTGTACATAATAGTCACGATATTCACCTTGCTTAATCACATATTGTGATAAATCAATACTAGTAGAAGTAAATATTTCTTGAATACGTGCAGGTTCAGAATTGTCAACACCACTCAAATAAATATAATACCCAATTGCATTATTTACTCCGGTAAAAGTAAGTAAATAAGGATTGTTTTCTTGAAAACCTTGACCTGGTGCAATTGTTGGAGTAGCAAGTTTTTTCAAATAATTTAGTTCCACATCAATAGTTTTTGGAGCAAAATTTGGTTTAATAATAGTTAAGACCATTTCATTTACAACGTTATTAATTGATAAAAGATTAAACGTATTTCCCGTTTGCACAAATATTTGATTATCTATTTCTATAATATAGTAAGCGTCTGATACATTGTTCCAAATCAATGTATTTGCACTAACCTCTGTATTAATCTCGTCGGATATCTCTTCTGTAAAAATTGATAATTGTTCACTTAAATTAGAATTAAGATAATTGCCGACTCCTACAGCCTGTACACTAACAGAAACAAAATCAGAAGGCAACATCATTGAATTATTATATTTACCTAATTCATAAATATCTACATCTGTACCATTTGCAACATATACTTTATATCCACTTATAAAATCTGTTTCTTCATCTATTGACCAACTGATTACATAACATTTAGATAATTCATTATAATTTAATTCAACTTTTGGAGCAGTTAATTTTTTATAATTTTCTATCAAAATTTCTGCACTAAAATTTGAATCTAAATAAAATTTATCTATCTCATTCATCGTCAAATAATTTACTTGTAATTGAAATGAATATTGTTTTATTTGACTAAAATTTATTCCTTTCCCATCAATATATGTATTTGAAAAAAATTCATTAAGATTAACATCTATCAAATTTCCAGTCTGATTAATACTTTTTTCTGTTCCATTTAATTCTACAGATTTTAAATATTCTCCAGATTTTATAGTAATACCATTAGCATTTTTGTCAATAACTGCTATTAAATGAAAATTATTTTCATAATATTCAAGACTCGAATTTAATTCATTTACTTTAAAAATTTTTGAATTATTAGGCGTTGTAAGTTGAATTTCATTTTTATATGTGACTTTACTTGTATATCCACTTTCCGTATAATTGCTGTCATTGCTGACTGCATTTATATAAAATTTATAATTCCCTGCGGTATTTAGAATTGATGAAAAGTCAAATCTATTAGTACTGAATTGATAAGTTGTCAATTCAGAATTTGCAATAGTTTCACTATCATCTGCACTTAAATTATCATTTGGAGTTAATACTTTAACAAAATACAAACTAGCATTTTCAACAACGTCCCATGTTAATACCGTCCCATTGATTTGAATGTTATTTGGTTTAGACATAGGAATAGTATGGGTATAAGAAACAGGCGAAGAATATGCGCTGTCACGTTTTTTATCTGCTTTAGCTTTTACTCTGACAGTATAACTTTCACCTAAAACAAAAATTTTAGAAGCGTCATATTGTAAATAATTTTTACCATTTAAACTATATAATTCAACATTGGAATTATTAGGAAAAACATTAATTTCTGTATCATCAATTAATATGGTATAATAGCTTTCATCTTTTACACGTTCAAATGTTATAAGCCCACCAGTTTCTACGGTTAAATTTGTAGGAACATTCATCGTATTTTTATTTTCATTGCCACAAGCAGCCAATGAAATTGGTACAATTAAAAGCATTAAAAGCATTAATATTTTTAATTTTTTCATACTACCCCTATTTTTTATTTATTATACCCAAATATTTGCTATAAATCAAATAAATTAGACAAAATTTAATATTTATATTATTTGCTCATATTCATATCTTGAAATTTAAAACATATTATTATTTAGAGGTAAAATATGTATTATTGTAATGAATTTTTATCACTGAATGTATTATCGCTTTATGAAGGAGAATT
>CALWTL010000018.1 GCA_944384445.1 uncultured Clostridia bacterium
TTCCAATTGCTGTTATTTTCTTTTTATCAAATGAAATATTAATGACGGAATAACCATTTTCTTCATTTCTAAAAACAATATTTTCTATAGTACCGGTAATATTCATGTTTTTATAATATAACAAATCATTAATTAAATCAATTTATTTTAGTCAATATATAAAACCAATTTTAATTAATATTCATATAAAAAAATAAAATTTATAAATTTATTTAATATTTTAGATAAAAAACAATATTAATTTTATAATTATAAATATTTTTTTATAATTTGAACTAATTTAAAACAATTCATAATTTAATTAAATAATTTAATTAAAAAAATATTAAATATTTTATAACTATTAATTTAATTGAAATAAACAATCTAATGATAAGATATTGACAACTTGTTTCTCTGATGTTAAAATAAAATTAATTAATTATAACTAATTAACAAAGGAAGGGTATTATGATTGATAAAAATAAAGCGGAAGATATAGAAATCATAAATAAAAGTAAAGACAATTATTATGAGGATTTAATCCAAGAAAAGATGTTAAATGCATATCAACAAACTAATTTTAATTTATTTTGTAAATTGTATTTAATGGTAGAAAATTCCTCTGTAAATACTAAACTTAAATCTGAAATCAAAAATTTTTATATACAATTTGTGACAGACGAAATTATAAAGTTATATGATTCTGAAGAATATTCAAATGTATATGAAATGTTAATGTTAATACATCAATTGCCAGCAAATATAGATAAGAAAAGTATCTATAGTAAACTTAAAGAACATATCAATATTGTGAAACAAAATGAGAATAAAAATAAAAAGAAATCAAATGAAATAAAAACAGATAAAGTAAAAACAGATAATGGTAATAATAGCAAAGTAAAAGAGACTAAACAAGTTTTAGACGAAACGGATAATATAGAAATTAATGGACAAAAAACTGAAGAAATAAAATCTGATGACTTAACTATACAAATAGAACAAAAAGATGAGAGTAAAGATGAAAATAAAAATATGAAAGAAGAAAAAGATAAAAATTTAGGTAAAAAGAATGAAAAATCTGATAAACCAATATTAAAACAAGTTAAATCTGAAAAGAAAAAATTATTAACAAATGATGAAATAAATTCAGAAACTCGTAGATTGTGTAAATTTGGGAATTTCGAAACTATTTATAAATTCTTAATTGAAAATAAAAATATCCCTAATGAAAATATAGACAAATTGATAAATACTCTATGTTTAAGGTCAGATGCAGATGGTTTATATATTGCAGCAAGAGATATCAAAGGTGTATCTATTGAAAGAATCGCAAAAGCAATGATTAGAAAAAAAGATATCGGTTTAATTTATTTCTTCGCACGTGATATAAAAGGTGCTCCAATTGATTTATTAGCTAATAGACTATATGAGTTAGACAAAAATGTTTTAGAAATATTGAAATCAAATTATTCTATTGATGAGAAAATTGATGCTCGTATAGAAAAAGCATTGTTAAATATAGCTGCGAAAGAAGAATCTCATGAACCAAAAGTATAAATTTTAAATTCATTATTATTTTTGATAAAATGATTTAAACAAAGTACAAATAAATATAATTATTGACCAGTACTACTGGTCGATTTTTTTTGTAATAAAAAAATAAATACTAAAATATTAAATAATATTAAATGATATTTATTAAGTGATTTTATTAAAAATAAAAAATTGGTATTGACAAATTTTAGTTTTAGGTTATAATAACTATATCAAATTATTGTGGGGAAGGTATTATGAAAAAAATTTTGATTTTTCTAGTAGCAATTGTTGTTGTAGTTTGTATTGGTCTTACTACATACTATTTTCTTCGTAATGATGAAGCAATTGATTTTAAAACAAAAGAAATCTATTGTAATGTAGGAGATGTCATTACTTTAGATGATTTGGGTTATACAGTAATTAAAGAGCATAGAAATACTACATATAATTTTAATGCAGGTGGAGAAGAAGTCACTCAGTATATAAATTATAATGAAGATAAAGGCTATTATGTTGCAGTCAAGGGTGGAGATGTTAACCTTTTAATAACTACATCAAATGAAAGATGTCCTAAATTTAATATAAGTGTACATATTGGTGATGGTTCATCATCTAATCCTTATTACATTGATAGTCAAGCAGATTTACAAAAAATTGGTGACACATTTGCTTTAGATGCAGATTATATTTTAAGAGGAGATATAACTTTAACTAATCAATTTAAACCACTTGGATATAGTTATGCATCTAATTTATATATTGGTTTTAGTGGTACATTTGATGGAAATGGACATACTATTAGTTCATTAAATTTAAATGGAATTGAATACACAGATGCAGGATTATTTTCTACATTAAATATCGGTTCAGTTGTGACTGATTTGAATTTAAATAATGTAAATATTTCTGGTAGTTATCAAACAGCAGGCGCACTAGCTGGTAAAGTTGAAGGAACGGTCGCTAGAGTTGAAGTTGAAAATGTTAATATTACTAACACTATGGACAATTCAAAGACTGGTGCATTAATTGGTAGTTTAGTTGGAGAAAATGCTATTTTAACAATTTCAAGTGCTAAAGATAGTACGCTTATAATCGGAACAGCAGCGACAGAATCTAATCCTACAGTTTCAAATATAAATGCGATAGCTGGCGGATTAGTAGGAGAAATTGATAAGGCAAAAGTACAAGCAACATTTGCTGATACTAAAATATCATTAATGAACGCTAATGGTGATATTGGTGGTTTTGTCGGTAAATTTATTATAGGTACTAATAATGGTTCAATTCAAGAATCTTATTCAATATCTACAAGTGAATATGCTAATTTTGGTTCATTTATTGGAACGATTGAAAAAGATACTAATTTTGTTTTGGGAAATTCAAACCAATTAAGACATTTAGTAGGTAATTATGTTTTATCAAGCAATTCAAATGTTGTAAATAGTTATGATGAAACGTTCTTTAATAGAGGATTTTATAACGATGTAGATGGAATTTATTACATTGTATCATTCAACAAAATAGAAGATATGGTTAATAATTCAGAATATATCTTCTATGCAATAGATCAAACAAATAAAACTTATTGGGATAGTTCTGCATGGAATATAGTTTTGGGCTCTTTACCAGAATTGAAAATGACAAATTCTAATTTGAGTTCAATTTCTAGTGAATATTTCTTAAAAGATTTACAAGAAGAGACTATTGGAACACCAGACGTAGGCAATGAAGAACAAAATGGACAAATTTTCTTAAATTTTATTGAAAATTGTAGAGAAGAAAATGGTGCTATAATTAATAAAAAATACGTTTTGGGCGGAAATATTGATTTAACAGATGTGGATTGGACACCTATTGAATTGAAAAATAGTATTATTGATGGTAATGGCTATAAAATTACTGGTTTAAATTTAACAAATGATGTAAATGGTAATTTAGGATTGTTCTCAGTAATTGACAATTCAACAATTAAAAATTTGACAATTGAAGATATTAGTATTAATTCTACAAATGCTACAAATGCAGGTGCTTTATCTGGAAGAATAATATCTACTTCAAGTGATGGAGTTTCAAATATTAGCAATGTTAACATTGTTTATTCAAGCATAAGCTTAAGTTCAACTTCTTACTTTGGTGGTATAACTGCTACTCTTGAAAATAATTCATTGATAACAAATTCAAGTGTTTCAAATTTAACTTTATCACCAAATTCAGCAAATAATGTAGGTGGCTTGGTTGCAAATATAGTAAACGGTACGTTAGAGCAATCAACAATTACTAATTCAACTGTTTATGGTATGAATAATGTTGGTGGAGCAGTCGCTGAAAATAATGGTACTATTGATAATTTATCTGGTGAAATTATTGTAAAATATGCACAAGATGGTAATGTATCAAATGTGGCAGGTATTAGTGCTATAAATAATGGAACAATATCAAATTCAAATATGTCAGTTGAAATTGTTATTGAACAAACAAATCAAACATTGTATGTTGGTGGTGTGAGTGCTATAAATGATGGTACAATTTCAAATGTTAAATTAACGGGTTTAGGAATTGCATTAAATAATGTAAATGCTTCAGAATTATATGTGGGTGGTATTGCAGCAACAAATAATGCTACAATAAGCAATGCATATAACTCAATGGATACAGTAGGTTCATATTATGAAGGAAAGAATTTCTATGTCGGTGGAATTGTTGCTAATAATTCAACAGCTAATGCAAGTATTACACAATCAATAGCAAGTTCTGATATTTATGGAAATTATGTATCAGGTGTCGCTGTAAACAATATAGGAGCAAAAGTTAGTCAAGTTTTAGTTGCTAATTATGATTTTGAGACAGGTGAGATAAGCGAAAATTATATTACTGGTGATAAATTTGTGGCTGGTATTTGTTATAATCTTGAATCTGGAGAAATTTCTGATATTCAAACTGTTAGTCAATTATATGGACAGACAAATACTACTAAAACATCATTATTAGTATTGTTGTTCCCTAACACTGCTACATTAAGAAATGCAACAATTAATAGTGCATTTAATGGTTATGGAACATTCTATAGAGAAACTTGGAAAGATTACACAACTTCTGGTACGGCTGATAACTTTAATATTTATGCAGGCACAGCAGCTTCTGGAAGAATGGAAAGTGTAGTTATTAATACAGAAAGGGCTTCTTACTATGGTAAGTCTTATATATCAGCAGAATTTAGGAGCGGTCAATTCAATACTTCTTATAGTCAATCTAACAATAACAATAATGTAAAAGAAGTAAACTCTTCAGATTTTGTTAAAGCATCAACATTTAAAGGTGCACATACTTTAACTGCTAGAGTTTGGGGATTGTTTATACCATATAATCAAAATTATGTCCGTGAATTAACATTTGATTTTGCAAATAATGTATGGTCAGAAGACAATGGTATTAGATTAAATTTCTTAGCAAATATTTAATATATAAAGGAATGAGCGATTAGGCTATTGATTTTGAAACTAAAATAAAAAGGAACTTTACTTTGTGTGTAAAGTTCCTTTTTTTTTATTCTGCTAGACTCAAAAGTTTTAACATTATCTATTTTTTTAGTTTTTTTTGCAAATATACAACATATGACAACTATATCCTTGCAAATCAATTCTTTCACAAACTGATAATTGATATTTTACCCAGACTTTATATTCTTCTTCTGAAAGATTATTTATCTTGTCTGACATTATACTGGCAATTCCATCAGTAGCTACATTATGTAAATACTCTACATCAAATTTACTCATAATATTTTTAAATTCTTCAATATAAAATGGAGCAAATATTCCCTCAGGACACCTTGTCATTTTAAAATTTTTGTCAAAATCGTTAGTGATCCACAGCCCAATCGGCAAAAATTCCATCGCTTGTAAGATAAGCAATCATTATTACCCCATTATTTTTAGTTACACGAATTGCTTCTTCTATTGCTTTATTAATATCATCTTCTTCAAACAAGTGGTAAAGAGGACCTAATACTAATGTCATATCAAAGGTATTGTCTTTAAACCTTGATAAATCCACAGCATCTCCTTGCTCTGCTACAATTTTCATATCATTAGTTATTTTACTTTTCAAAATATTTAAATTGTGTTCAACATATTCTATTGAAGTAACATCATAACCTTTAGTTGCATAATGTAATGAATATCTACCTGTTCCAGCACCTATTTCTAATATTTTAGAATCTTTAGTTAAATATTTGTCTATATAATTTTTTGTTATTAAAAATTCAATATTATTAGCGTTATCTTTAACTAATCTAACATCTTCGTCATAATTATTATAATGATTATTTATCAATTCTTGTCTTTCCATATACATTCCTTTTATCTAATATATCATAAAACTAATTTTATTACAAATAAATATAAATGATTTAAAAGTTAAAATAAAAAACAATTATGATATTAGTTTTTAATTTTTAAATTAATATAAAAAGGAACTTTACTTCTGTGTGTAGAGGTTCTTTATTTTATTATGCTAGTTTCAAAATGGTTTAACCTCTTGCTCATTTTTTTGTATAATTTTTATTAAAAATATTAAAAAAATAATTATTAAATATTTCATATATAATAATCTTAATATAAATTAAAGCAAAAAAAATCTGCATAGTATTGAACTAATGCAGAAGTGTACTGAGACTATTGATTATTTTTTTCTTTTTCGTAAGCGGCTAATACAGCAGAACTAATTTTTTCTCTTGTCTCAGTGTTAGATGGGTGTACTATATCTCTGTACTCGCCACTAGGTGCTTGCTTTGATGGCATAGCGATAAAGTTGCCATTGGTGCCTTCAATAATCTTCACATCGTGCACAACAAATGCATTATCAATCGTGAATGAGGCAACGGCCTTCAACTTGCTATCATCTTTGCTGACCAATCTGATTCTAATGTCTGTGATTTCCAAGTCTATTCACCTTCCCCTTTTTTAGATTAACTAACAAGTAGTCAATATTATTTTATCTAATATAAAAATATTTTGCAAATGTTTTTCATTATATTTAAAAGATTTATTAAAACTTTATCTTTAATATTTATCATTTTTTTGTACTATTTACCAAATGTAAAATAAATTCATATATGAAAATAGGAAATATTTATGAAAAAAAATTATCAATCTGTTTTATTTTTAGGTATAGGTGGGGTAAGTATGCATCAATTGGCTATAGCATACAAAGATATGGGTTATACCGTGTATGGTTATGACCGAAAAAAAAGTGAATATACTAAGATTTGTTCTGAGTCTGGTATTATTGTCACAAATAGATTTTGTCGTGATTTTTTGCAAGTAGATTTTTGCGTAAGAACAGCAGCGATAAGTGACGATAATAAATATATAGTTAATTTAAAAAAGTTAAATTGTCCAATATACGATAGAGCAGAAATATTAGCAAATTTGTGTGATAAATTTAAGTGCGTAATAGCTGTTGCTGGGACACATGGAAAGAGTACAACAGCATCTTTAATTTATGAAATTTTGCGCACATCTAATAAAAATGTATCATGCCATATTGGTGCAGATGTTTTTGCTCCACGTTTTAAATGTGGAGATGATTTTTTAGTTGTTGAAGCCTGTGAATATAATAAGAGTTTTTTAAAATTAAAACCAACGATTTCAGTTATTACAAATGTTGAAGCAGAACATCTTGATACATACAAAAATATATTTAATTTACGCAATGCATTCTTGACATTTTTAAAACATGGACTTAAGAGATTTGTATATTATGATAAAAATACCGAATATTTGAAACGTGCTAAAGATGTAGAATTTGTCTTTAAAACAAAATTAAATATTAGTCCTAAAATCAAAGGGGAATATAATTTGAACAATATATCAATGGCTATTGCTGTTGCAAAATTTTTGGGAATTGATGATAAAGATATTATTAAAAGCGTAAACTCTTTTATTGGTATACCTAGAAGATTTGAATATTTGGGACTGTATAAAGATAAAAAGATATTTGTAGATTATGCACATCATCCTACTGAATTAAATGCTTTTGTAAATACATTTTTGAGCGAGTACAAAGATGGAAAAATTATTTTTCAACCACATACATATTCGCGAACAAAAATGTTTTTGTCTCAATTTATTTCAGTATTAAAAAATGTAAAAGATTTATGTATATTTAAGGAATATCCAGCACGTGAAAAATCGTCCTGCGGGATTAGTGCGCATCAATTATACTTAGAATTGAAGAAATATAATACTAACGTCAAGTATGTTGCAAGCATTAAAAATATACTTAATTTTATTGGCAAAGAAAAGGCGATTGCATTTGTTGGAGCAGGTGATATTAATGAAGTCGCTAAAAAGATTGTGAAAAGTTATTCAAAAAATGGTTGACAAATAACTAATTTCAATGTATAATCATTTCGCTAGAATAATTAAGGAGTAATTATGAAGAAAGATATCCAACCTAATTATGTTGAAGTGACTTTTCAATGTGCTTGTGGTCATGAATTTAAAGGTAAAACTTCAAAACCAGGCGTTAAAGCAGGAGATACTGTAAAATTAGAAGTGTGTGACAAATGCCATCCATTCTTTACTGGACAGCAAAAACTTGTTGATACTGAAGGTCGTGTAGATAGATTCAATAAAAAACATAAATTGAAATAGCAAATTTACGTGTCTTTTTTGCATGCGCGGAATAGGCACGTATTTTTTTATTAAGTAAACAATATGAAATTATTTGAATTGAGAAAAGAGTTAAAAAATTTATTTAGTCAGCAATCAAAGGATATTACTGATATTGATTTTATAATTTCAGAAGTCTTGGGAGTATCTCGTACTGAATTAGCTTTAATTGAAAACATAGACGAAAGTCAAGAGCAGGAAATAATAAAATATGCTAAAATAAAATTAAATTCAGATATTCCTATTGATAAATTATTCAAAAAATCATATTTTTATGGTTTGACTTTTTATATTGATGAAAATGTATTATCTCCACGTCAAGATAGTGAAATTTTAGTACAGACAGCTCTTAAATATATACATGAAAGAAACTATAAAACATGCTTAGATATGTGTACAGGGAGTGGGTGTTTAGCTATTGCAATAAAGAAAAATGCGGATATTAAGATGCTCGCAACAGATATATCAAATAAAGCTTTAAACATTGCAAAGAAAAATGCTAAATTTAATAAAGTAGACATAGAGTTTTTAAAGAGTGATATGTTTCAGCATATAGATGGAAAATTTGACTTAATCGTGTGCAATCCCCCATATATTGCGAGTGATGAAATTGAATATTTGGATAAAGAAGTAAAAAATTATGATCCTTTAATTGCATTAGATGGCGGAGACATGGGTTTAAAATTTTATAATGATATCCATAATGAATTAAGAAAACACCTTACAGATAATGGAATGTTGATTTTAGAAATAGGTTATAATCAAAAACAACCAGTTGTTTCATTATTTAATGATTTTAATTTTGTTGAATCAGTATCAGATTTGAATGGTTTAGATAGGGTATTAGTATTCACAAAATAAAAGGGAGAATTTATGTTAGAGAAATTAAAGAGTATTAAAGATAGATTTGATTGTTTAACTAAAGAGATTGCAGATCCGCAAGTTATTGCAGATACTAAAACTTGGCAAAAAAAAGTTAAAGAACATTCTAATCTTCAACCATTAATAGAAGAATATGAAAGATATGAAAAGCTTACAAAAGATTATGAAGATGCTAAGATTTTAATTGATACAGAATCTGACGCAGAAATGAAAAGCATGTTGAAAGATGAATGTGAAAATTTGAAAGGAAAGATAAGCGAAAGTGAAGAAAAATTAAAAATTTTATTGCTACCTAAAGATGAAAATGATACTAAGAACGTTATTTTGGAAATTCGTGGCGGAGCAGGTGGAGAAGAAAGTGCACTCTTTGCGCATAGTTTGCTAAGAATGTATCAAATGTATTGTGATTCACATAAGTTTAAAATGGAAATTTTAAATATTGAAGAGACTGAGCTTGGTGGAATTAAAGAAGTACAAGCATTAATTAAAGGTAAAAATGCTTATGCACGTTTTAAATATGAATCTGGTGTTCATAGAGTGCAAAGAGTACCTGAAACTGAAAGTCAAGGACGTGTTCATACTTCAACAGCAACTGTCGCAATTTTACCTGAGATGGAAGATGCAGATGTTGAAATTAATGATAAAGATATTAGAATAGACCTTTTTAGAAGTAGTGGTGCTGGTGGTCAACATATTAATAAAACTGAGTCTGCTATTCGAATTACTCATTTTCCTACTGGTATAGTGGTTAGTTGTCAAGACGAGCGAAGTCAAACACAAAACAAAGAAAAAGCATTCGCAATGCTCAGAGCTAAAGTGTATGATTATTATCAACAGCAAAAAGAAGCCGAATATAAACAAAACAGAAAAAGTCAGGTAGGTACTGGAGATAGAAGCGAACGCATAAGGACATATAACTTTCCACAAGGGAGAGTGACAGACCACAGAATTGGATTAAGTTTATATAATATTAATGAATTTATGAACGGAGACCTTGATGAAATGATTGATGCATTAACTCTTGCTGATCAACAAAAAAAATTAAGCGAACAAAACGATTAATACTCATAATTAATCAATTTTATTATCACAAAATAAAGCATTATAGAATAAATTTAATTGAATTTTTGAAGATTAAAAAACAAATTTTAAAATAGCGGTTTACGCTATTTTTTGTTTGCGTATTTTGTATAACTATGTTATAATTTAGCAAGGAGAATTATATGGCTAAATATTTGAAACAGGATTCTGATTTAGGATATGTAGAAGATAGTGCAGAAATTGAATATTTAAAATTTAATAATCTGAGACATACAATTCTTGGTTATATGTGGGGAGATTTTAATTCGGAAGGGGAATATGTCATTTCTCCTGATATTCAACGTGAGTTAATTGCTATAAAAAAATATGTAGTTGACACTATAGATAATATTGACATTTGTTATAGCAATATCAAATTTGATAAACAAATTACATTTATGGTGACTATTGAAGGAAATCGTGCATATCTTTCCTTAGTCGAAAAAATTAGTTTTGAAGCAAACAACAAATTAAATAGTGGAACTTATAGTAATATTAATGAATATATTTTAGATGAAGTAGAGACTTCTGGTGTAATTGATAAAAATGCATTATATAGACGTTGGAATATCTCATCTATTCCAGATAATATTTTAGATATATTCCATATGGATGAAGAAACATTGTCAGTTTATTCTGCTTTAATAAATCGATTTAAATATTTAATTAAATCAAATGAAATTTTATTAAAAAATGAAGAAAAACTTGAAGAAATTGAAGCAGAATATTCAGTTAATTTATTAAATCTAATCAATCATTATCCTACATTAAAAAAGGTAGTAGATAATGAATTAAAATCTACACTTAATGAGAAAAAAGAGTTTGTTCGTATTGATAGACCTAATTTTGCGAAAACAGTTAATGAAATTCTTGATAAAATTATAGAAAACAATATTAATACGTTAAACGAAAAAGAAAAAAGAGATTTTGCAGTTGAAAAGCATAATATACAAGTAAAACGCAATATACAAGTTCAAGACATAATAGAATATAAATGTGAAACTGTTGAAATCAAAGAAGAGCATTTAGGTAATGAAATTACGGCTGAAAGAAAAGATAAAGTAATAATTCAAACTAATAGAGAAGAAGAAAAACAATCAATTCAGGAATTAGCAACAGATAATTTAGCAATAGAAAAAGAAGTAGTAGAAAGAAATGTTGAAGAAGCTATTGCAATTAATACTGGAGTTGTTTTAAAAGATGTTAAAGATAAAGAAAATGATAAAAGAGATGGTAGTACAGCAGGCATTGACAAAGATAAATCTAAATCAAAAATTATAGCATCTGTTTTATCTAGAGAAACAAATGATACTAGTGAAATTCATAATACACAAGTTAGTGCACAAAGACAAAATTTATCTCAACGAATAGCGTTATTTAATGAATTGAAAACTAGAGATATTGAGGTTAAAGATAGTTTAGGACCTACTACGAGAAAAAGAATCGAAGAAATAAAAAAAGATTTAACAAAAAAACAAACTGATAAAGACGAAGTCAAATCAGTTCCGCAAACAAACGCAAATGATACAGTTGAAAATAAAAAGAAAGAAACTGTAAAAGCGAATGGTTCAGAGAAAAAAAAGGTTGATAAATCATCTTCTTTAAAATCTAAAGGATAAGGTGGCAGATATGCAAAAAAAAATAAAACAACTGAAAGTCGAACTAGTTCACCCAAAAAAAATACTCAAACGCAAACACAATCTTCAACAACAACTGATAGTGAAAATAAATTAGTTGAAAGATTAAAACAAAAAGTATCTGAAGAGAAACGTGACTTGAAAGCTCAAACAAAGCAAAACCCATCGGAAAATGAAAATTTAGAGCAAGAAAAAGTGGAAGTAAGTCTTTTACGTGATGACAAATATAATAGTTTGCAAAATGTTGGAAATAGAGTAGTTGTTGAAACAAATGAGGGGAGAACTGTTAATATTGATACCAATTCAGTTAATGTGCAAACAGAAAACGTAAATATGCCATAAAAAAATCGCCATTTGGCGATTTTTTTATAATATATTTTCTCTTTTATAATCAAGCCCTAGTTGACATAAATTCATAAAATATGTTGAAAGTTCTTTTAAAAAGAAATCAACTTGTTTTGTTCTAGAAATAGTACGTGTATGTTCAACATTTTCACATAATATTTTTTCTAAGTCAGCTATGATTGCTTCCATGTTAAATTTGTAGCCTTCTGGGATATATGTAGTGACATTATTATCAAGAGTTGTCACAAAATAATTCAAAGGATCTCCATTCAATGTTCTAACTTTTTCATATTTATATTTGTTAAGATTTTTATATCTGCTTGCTACGGCATCTGTTGCATCTTTTGCGATTCCCCAATTATTATCATCTGTAGGTATAAAATATCTGTCGAACAATTCTTTATTTGATAATTCATCTAATTTTTTTGCAGTAGTAGAAGCGTTAGGGTCAAAATGATATTCACTTATTGTTGGCATAATTTCTCCTTATTTATTATATTTTATCTTATTCGAATTTTAACATATTATTATTTATTTGTAAATACCTTTTTTAAAATTTTAATTAATTATTTTTATACTCGTTTGGATTATAGGTTTTGTTCATAACTTTTAATATTGTACTAAATTCATCATCTATGGCATTTTTGTTGTTATGTATTTTCCCACATTTAGAACATTTATATTTTATTATATATCCTTTTTTCCCGCTAATTTCAATATCAATTGGAAAAAGTATTCCACAACATGAATTGGCTCTATCTCCGGGATTATTGTCTACATGTAGAGATACAAGACAATGAGTGCAATGGTCTCGAGAAGAATATTTTAATTCTTTAATTACTTTACCACACCAAATACATTCAAAACCATTATCTTTTTTTTCAAACTGTTTCATGATATTATTTTATCATATTTAATCTTATATGTTAAACATTATTAATAATTTACAATTTATTTTATTATTTTTTAGTTAATTATTTTATTTGAATTTTATAACAGCTTTATTTAAACTATCTATTATAAAATGATTTATAATGATTTAAATGATTTATGTTTTTATTTATTAATAATGATTTGACATTTTCTATGTTAAATTTTTATATCTATTAATTATTAATACCATTTTTGTTTTAAGTTTATAAATTATGCATTTTATTTAACTAAAAATTTTCTATTATTTTAATCAATTTATTTATTAAAAATTTTATTAAAAAACTTTATAAAAAGGGTTGACAATCATTGTTTTCTTTGATAGAATTAAAATGCTGATTAATGGTTTGACGCATAAGGTTGCATTTGTTAGCAAGCGACAAATGGGAATTTATGTTGACCTAGTCCGTATGGACGCCGACAACTGGGGAAACCCAATTTATTTTTGAAAATCAGTACTTTACACCCGGCATAGTGTAAATGTGCGTAAGTGAGTAATCAAACTGCCACGAAATACTAATTTAGAAATCAAAGTCGTCATAATAAAACGACAAATAAATAAGCCGAGATGAAGTTAATAGTCGGTTTAGTGTTGACTAATAAAAAAGGAGAGTAAAAAATGGCAACAACAAAACTTAGAATCAAACTTGCATCATACGATACAGGTTTGCTAGAAAACGTAGTTTCAAGAATTCTTGATACTGCTACAAAGTCTGGATGTAAAGTGTCTGGACCTGTTCCACTACCTACTAAAAAGGAAGTGGTGACAATTATTCGTGCTACGCACAAAGATAAAGATTCACGTGAACAATTTGAATCTCGTACTCATTTTAGACTTATTGATGTGTTCGCACCTAATGCTAAGGCAGTTGATACATTATTAAAAATGAATGTACCTGCAGGTGTAGATATCAAAGTAGAATTATAAGGAGGGAACTGTGGAAAAAGCGATTATTGGTAGAAAAATCGGTATGACACAAGTGTTTACTGATGATGGTAGAGTTGAACCTGTGACTGTGATTGAAGCGGGTCCTTGCTATGTGACTCAAATTAAAACAACTGACACTGATGGTTATAACTCAGTGCAAGTAGCATTTGGCGATATAAAAGCTAAGAATGTAAACAAATCACAATCTGGTGCTTTCAAAAAAGCTGGAGTTGAACCAAAGAGAGTTATGAAAGAGTTTAAATATGATGACATATCAAAATTTACTCTTGGTCAAGAGATTAAAGCTGATATGTTTAACGAAGGTGACTTAGTGGACGTTTCTGGTATTACAAAAGGACACGGTTTCACTGGTGTTATCAAACGTTGGAATCAACAAAGATTAAAAATGACTCACGGTGTGGGACCTGTTCATAGAGAAGTAGGTTCAATGGGTGCAAACTCAACACCTAGTAGAGTTTTCAAAAATAAGAAAATGCCTGGTCATTATGGTCATGAAGCCGTGACTGTGCAAAATCTTAAAGTTGTACGTGTAGATGCTGATAGAAATTTGATTTTAGTAAAAGGAGCTATCCCTGGACCTAAAAAATCAATTGTCACTATCAAATCTGCAGTAAAGGCTTAAAGGAGTAAACTATGGCAAAACTAAAAGTTTATAATATGAAGAAAGAAGCGGTTGGAGATATCAATTTAAATGAATTGGTATTTGATGCAGACTATAATGAATCACTTATTCATCAAGTGGTAGTTGCATTGCACAACAACGCTAGACAAGGTACAAAATCTACTCTTACTCGTAGCGAAGTAAATGCTAGTAAGAAAAAAATATACAGACAAAAAGGTACTGGTAATGCTCGTCACGATGAACGTAGTGCTCCACAATTTGATGGTGGTGGCGTAGTATTTGCACCAAAACCTAGAGATTTTAGTCAAAAGATTAATAAGAAGATGAGAGATATAGCATTTTCATCTGCATTATCTGA
This sequence comes from uncultured Clostridia bacterium, assembly GCA_944384445.1. GTDB lineage: Bacteria > Bacillota > Clostridia > Christensenellales > UBA1242 > Onthoplasma. The sequence continues at coordinate 14,996 of CALWTL010000018.1, forward strand.
AAAAATTAGACAAAATGAAGTTTTCATTCTTGATGAAGTCAAATTTGCTGATAATAAAACTAAAAATGCTAGTGAATTCTTAAAAACTTTCGGTTTGAATAAACGTACTATCATTTTGACTAATGGAAAAGATGACGGTGTTATGAGAGCAACTGGAAATATTCAAAAAGTTAGTTGTGAAGATGTTATGTTGCTTAATGTGGCTCAAGTTGTAGAAAACACATACTTAGTATTCACAAAAGATGCAATTAAGAAATTAGAGGAGGCATACGTATAATGAAAGCGCAAGAAATTATCTTGGAGCCTATTATGACAGAAAAGTCGTACGCAGGCTTCCCAAATAAAGTTTATACTTTTAAAGTAAACAGAGATGCTAATAAAATAGAAATTAAAAAAGCAGTTGAAGAATTATTTGAAGTGCAAGTTGCACGTGTAAATACTGTTAACTGTACTGGAAAAGAAAAATCTAGAAATACTAAACAAGGTCGTGTGACTGGTCGAACAAGCGATTATAAGAAAGCTATTGTTTTCTTGAAACCTGATTCAAAGGCTATCGCATTCTTCGAGAGTTTGAACTAAAAGGAGAGTAGATTATGGCTATAAGAAAAATAAAACCTATGTCTGCTGGTAGTAGATTTAAAACATACAAGACATACGAAGAGTTATCAAAGAATGCTCAAGCACCAAAGTCATTATTGACCGAAGTTAAAAAGACTGGTGGTCGTAATGCTCAAGGCAAAATAACCGTTCGTAATATTGGTGGTGCTAATAGACGTAAATATAGAAAAATTGATTTTAAACGTAATAAGGACGGAATTATTGCAAAAGTTGAAAGCATTCAATACGATCCTAATAGAACAGCATATATCGCTTTGTTGACTTATGCTGATGGAGAAAAAAGATTTATCCTTGCTCCAAAAGGATTAAATGTTGGAGATAAAGTAATGAGTGGTGCAGGTGCTGAAATTAAACCAGGCAATGCACTTGAATTAAAAGATATTCCACTAGGTGCAATCGTTCACAATATTGAATTACAACCTGGTAAAGGTGGACAGATGGCGAGAAGTGCAGGAATGTCTGCTCAACTTAAGGCAAAAGAAGGAGTTTATGCAACATAGCGTTTACCTTATGGA
>CALWTL010000019.1 GCA_944384445.1 uncultured Clostridia bacterium
TTTATTTATTTTTTACATTTATTGAAATTAAAATTTATTTTTGAAAATTTATAAATGATAATTAAATTGCCTTTAACTTTTTTATAGTAAATAAATACAAAAAATATTAGATAAATTGAAAATCAAAATAAAAAAGTTAGAAAATAATTAAATTATTTTATTATAAAAAAAATTTTACAAAAATAATTATTTTATATATACAATGATAATTTAATAAAAAATATTATTAATTGATTTTATCATTGCATAGAAAAAAAATCTCGCTAAGCGAGATTTTTTTATTAATACTATTTGAATATTAGCCAATGATGTCAGAAACAACACCAGAGCCAACTGTTCTACCACCTTCACGGATAGCGAATCTCATACCTTTTTCAATAGCGATTGGGTGGATAAGTTCGATTTCCATAGAAACGTTATCACCAGGCATAACCATTTCAACTCCTTCTGGAAGTTTAATTGAACCTGTAATATCAGTAGTACGAACATAGAATTGTGGACGATATCCATTAAAGAATGCTGTATGACGACCACCTTCTTCTTTCTTCAAAACATAAACTTCAGCTTTGAATTTAGTATGAGGAGTGATTGTACCAGGTTTAGCAAGAACCTGACCACGTTCGATTTCAGTTCTCTGAATACCACGAAGCAATAATCCAGCATTATCTCCTGAACGAGCTTCATCAAGTGATTTTCTGAACATTTCAATACCAGTGATAACAACCTTACGAGTAGGTTTGATACCAACTAATTCAACTTCTTCATTTAGTTTAACAACACCACGTTCAACTCTACCAGTAGCAACAGTACCACGACCTGTAATTGAGAATACATCTTCAACAGGCATTAAGAAAGGTTTATCTGTATCACGAACTGGGTCTGGAATATAACTATCAACAGCGTCCATCAAGTCCATAATGCATTGACATTCAGGTGCATCAGCATTTCCTGCAGATGCAGCTTCCAAAGCCTTTAATGCACTACCCTTAATAATTGGAGTTTTGTCACCAGGGAAGCCATAAGAAGAAAGTAAATCACGAATTTCCATTTCAACCAAGTCTAAAATTTCAGGATCATCAACTTGGTCAGTTTTGTTCATGAATACTACAATATAAGGAACACCTACTTGACGAGCAAGCAAAATGTGTTCTTTTGTCTGAGGCATTGGACCATCAGTTGCAGCAACGACAAGAATAGCACCATCCATTTGTGCAGCACCAGTAATCATATTTTTAACATAGTCTGCGTGTCCTGGACAGTCAACGTGTGCATAGTGACGTTTAGCAGTTTCATACTCAACGTGTGAAGTATTAATTGTAATACCACGAGCTTTTTCTTCTGGGGTATTATCGATTTGGTCATAAGTTTTCTTTTCAGAAAGACCTTTAGCAGCCAATACCATAGTAATAGCAGCTGTCAAAGTTGTTTTACCATGGTCAACGTGACCGATTGTACCAATATTAACATGTGGTTTTGTTCTATCAAATTTAGCTTTTGCCATAATTTAATTCTCCTTTAATAATTTATACTCTAATATTTTACTTTAAATCAACGTTTAAAGTCAAGCAAAATAATATATATTTTTAACAAATTATTCTGTTAATTTTTTTCTATCACCGATTATTTTGTCGGAAACATTTTTTGGACATTCAGCATAGTGACTAAATACCATAGTGTAAGTGCCACGACCTTGTGTCGAGCCACGTAAATCTGTTGAATATCCAAACATTTCAGATAATGGAACTTCTGCATGAATTACTTGTGAACCGAATTTTGCTTCAGTTCCTGATAATATTCCACGACGAGAAGTAATTCCACCCATAACAGTTCCTAAGTATTCATCTGGAACATTAACTTCAACTTTCATAATAGGTTCTAGCAACACAGGATCAGCCTTCTTCATACCTTCTTTAAATGCCATAGAACCAGCAATCTTAAATGCCATTTCTGATGAGTCTACATCGTGATATGAACCATCATATACAGTCACTTTAAAATCAATTGTTTCATAACCAGCAAGTACTCCAGATTTTTTAGCTTCTTGAATACCCGCATCAATAGGTGGAATAAATTCCTTAGGAATAGCACCTCCAACAACCGCACTTTCAAATATATATCCTTTATCTCTTGGAAGTGGTTCCATCTTGATTTTACAGTGACCATATTGTCCACGTCCACCTGATTGTTTTATATATTTACCTTCTGCTTCAACTGCACGACGAATTGTTTCTTTATATGCAACTTGTGGTTTACCAACATTAACTTCAACACCAAATTCTCTCTTCATTCTGTCAACTAAGATGTCTAAGTGCAATTCTCCCATACCTGCGATAATTGTTTGACCAGTTTGATCATTAGTGTATGATTTGAATGTAGGGTCTTCTTCCATAAGTTTAGCAATAGCTATACCTAATTTTTCTTGTGCTTGTTTGTCTTTAGGTTCAATAGCTTCTTCAATAACTGGTTTCATGAATTCCATTTCTTCAAGTTTAATTGGGTGATTTTCATCACACAATGTGTCACCAGTACCAGTATTTTTTAATCCTACTACTGCACAAATATCACCTGCTAAAACTTCTGGAATGTCTGTTCTATTGTTTGCATGCATGTGTAGCAAACGACCAATTCTTTCTTTTTTATCTTTAGTAGAATTCAATACATAACTGCCCGCTTCAAGTTTACCACTATATACACGAATAAAAGTTATACGTCCAACATATGGATCTGTTGCAATTTTGAATGCAAGAGCTGCAAAAGGTTCATTGTCACTGTTATTTCTTTCAACTTCAGAACCGTCTGGCAAAGTTCCTTTAATTGGTGGTACATCAATAGGACTTGGCATATAATCTACTACTGCGTCCAACAATTCTTGTATACCTTTATTTTTAGCTGCAGTTCCACAAAGCACTGGGAACATTTTCAAAGTACAAGTTGCTTTTCTAATAGCTTTTTTCAAATCTTCATTACTAATTTCTTCACCTGCAAAAAATTTTTCAAGTAATGAATCATCTGTTTCAGCAACTGCTTCAACCATATTTTGTCTAAATTCTTGAGCTTGAGCTAACATATCTGCAGGTATTTCTTCTTCTCTATAATCTTTTCCAAGGTCGTCATAGAATACATATGCTTTCATTTTAATTAAGTCTACAATACCTTTAAATGTGTCAGCTTCCCCAATAGGCAATTGAAGAGGAACAGCATTTGCTCCTAATACTTCACGAATGCTATTAACTGCTTTTAAGAAATTAGCATCATTAATATCCATTTTGTTAATAAAACAAATTCTTGGAACATTGAATTTTGATGCTTGACGCCATACGTTTTCACTTTGAGCTTGAACACCAGCACGTGCGCTAAATAGGGCAACCGCTCCGTCCAAAACTTTTAGTGAACGTTCAACTTCAACAGTAAAGTCAACGTGTCCTGGAGTATCAATAATATTAATTGTACAATCTTGCCATTTACATGTTGTACATGCTGAAGTAATTGTTATACCTCTTTCTTGTTCTTGAGCCATCCAATCCATTGTCGCTTGACCATCATGAACTTCACCTATTTTATGGTTAATACCAGTATAGAATAATATACGCTCAGTTGTTGTTGTTTTACCAGTATCAATATGTGCCATAATACCTATATTTCTAATTTTTTCTAATGGAACTTGTCTTCCCATAAAATCCCCCTAATTACCAACGATAGTGTGCGAATGCTTTATTTGCTTCCGCTTGTCTATGCATATCATCTCTCTTTTTGATTGCTCCACCAGCTTGATTGTAAGCATCTGCTATCTCAGCAGATAATTTAGCTTCCATACCACGCTCGTTGCGTTTTCTAGCGCACATTACTAACCAACGAATAGCAAGGGTTTGTTGTCTATCTGCACTAACTTCTAATGGAACTTGATAGTTCGCTCCACCTACACGTCTAGCTTTGGTCTCCAATTTTGGTTTAATATTTTCAATAGCTGTGGTAAGAACTTGTAAAGCATCTTCATTGATTTTTTCACCAGCTGTTTTCATAGCACTATAAACAATTGATTGAGCTAAACCCTTTTTACCGTCATACATTACTTGATTGATAATTTTAGATACCAATGTAGAATTGTACATAGGGTCAGGTAGTACTTCTCTTTTCACAGCTGCATTTCTTCTTGACATATTTATCTCCTTTTTTAAATTTTTACCAAACGAATTGGTAATTATTAAAATAATAAAACTTATTCAAATTTAATTTTTTTAGTTCTAAAATATTCTACAAAAAAATTAAATTATAAAATTATTTTATTTTTGTTATATTATTTTTTCTAAAATGTTAATTGTAAAAATTTCAAAATAACTATATTGAATTTATAATTATTAAATAGTGTTATACATTATTTAAATACATTTATTGAAATATTTAAGCAATTAAAAATAATTTAATATTTCATTAAAATAAAAATTTTACTAAATTGTCTATTTAGGACGTTTAGCGCCATATTTACTTCTGCCTTGTTTACGTTTTTGAACAGCAGCAGTATCTAATGCACCACGAACTACATGATATCTAACACCTGGTAGGTCAGGAACACGTCCGCCACGAACAAGCACAACATTGTGTTCTTGTAAATTATGACCTTCACCTGGAATATAACAAGTAGTTTCTTTGCCATTAGACAAACGTACTCTACAAATTTTACGTAAAGCAGAGTTAGGTTTTTTAGGTGTAGTTGTTGTGACAGTCAAACAAACACCACGTTTTTGTGGGCATTCATCTAAAAGAATAGATTGACTTTTCGCAACCTGTTTTACTCTACCTTTTCTAACTAATTGATTAACTGTAGGCATTATACCCTCCTTAAAAAATTTTGCAACCTCTTTTGGCTAACGCCAGTATAGACAAAGCAGCATTAAGTCTATAACGAATTTATTATATAAAAAACTGAGATAATTGTCAATAGTTTTATGAATTAATTATCCACATTTTCCACAAATTTATATACATTAAAATATCTGATACAATAAATTTTATTAATATTGATACGAAATAAAGTAAATGTTTAATTATGGTAAATATAAATTATTTTTTAACAAAATTAATTATTTTGTTATCAAATTTTAATAAAAAAATAAAATATAGCAAAAATGCTATATTTTTATAATTTTTTTTGTTTTTATTAATATGAAATTAAATTTTTGTTTCTATATTATTATGGTATATCCAATCTATTATTTCATCATGTATTTCTAACTGTTTTTGTGCTCTCTCACTACCTTTTTCATATTTTATAGGATTTCTCTCTATCTCTCTTTTCAATTCTTCTATTATAATCATATGTCTAAATTTTGAGTCATCAAAATATTCTTTATTTAAATCTCTATATGATATTTTTCTTTTAAAATATTTGTAAAAGTCTTTTCCTGATTCAGTTGGTATATCAGTAATTCTACCTATTAAATCAAGATATACAAATTTGTTATTCATAAATAATTGAATTTTAAAAAATCCATCATTAAAACTATCAACATCTAAAACAGTATTATTTTCATTGCCAAACTTATCCATTATTGTCCAAGAAGATGTCTTTTCCTTTTTTACAGCTAAAAAATCTTCACTTAACATTTTAATATCATAAAATGGTCCGTCAATATCACCATTTACAAATTTTATATTGATGTCTCCTAAATATCCTGAAATATAAATTTTATTCATAATATCTCCTTATGCACATATTAACATAATATGTACATTGTGTCAATATCCATTTTATAATCATAAAATTAATTTAGTTGTATAAAATGATTATCTAGTGTATTTTGTAATTTATTTGTTATTTGCTGATGTAAAATATTTTGTTTTAATAAAGTGTTATATTTTGCCGGATTATCGGATACGATTTTTTTGACATAAGCCTGTGCTATTGCTACTAAAAATCTAATATCATTTAGCCAATATGTACGTAAATCATTAATATCGGTTTCTCCGTTTAAAAAACGATAGTAAGCTAATCCAGATTCAGTTTTAATATCAGTAGTCCTACCTAACAAATCTCTATATTTTAAGTTTTTACCTTCTTTGTCTTTTAAAACAAAAAAGCCATCTATAAATCCTAAAAATTCACTAAATGATTCACTTAAATTGCCAAATTTATCAGCAATTTTCCATCTATCATTTTTTATGCTTTGAACAACTAAAAAATCTTTGTATACTTTAACATCTTTCGCATTTAAAATTTTACCAGAAACAAAAGTAATTTCATAATTACCTTTTTCTCCAACAATCTTTGGTTTTTCATTTTTTTCAAAATTTTCAAATCTATTCATATTCTTTTCCTTTTAAAGCGTTGAGATATTATCACGATAATATATGCTTGTCAATAGTAAAATATAATATTTTTTGTCGAATTTCATTGAAAAAATAAAAAATATTTGATATAATATAAATAATTAATAATTAAGGAGTAAAATATGAACGAAGATAAGGGGAAAAAAGCAATTTATCGAGTTCTATATAACAAAGAAGATCGTACTTGGCAAATAAAAAAAGATGGTGCAAAACGTGTTATTTCATCTTATCCAACAAAAGATGAAGCACTTAAAAGGGTAAAAGAACTCAGTGAAAGCAAAGACTTAAATTATATTGTTCATAAAAAAGATGGTAAATTTCAAAAGAAAAAATAAACACAATAAAAATCTGCAAATTTTATTGCAGATTTTTTTTCATAAACAATATTTATTTATAAAGAATATCCAAAACTTCCTTCATTTTCACTATAATAAAATTTTTGATTAATAGTATCATAAACACAAACCGTGCCATTAGAATCTACTACAGGTATTAGCATCATCTTTTCACCATTGTTTTCCCAAACTCTCATATAATAGAATCTTCCGTTAAAATGTCTTGAATCTACACTTGAACCTGAACTTAAAGAAAACAAAGCCATTTTATGTCCTGAATATACTGAATCATTTTGCCAATCATTATTGGTAAATGTTTTACTAACTTCTCCATTTTTATAAAACACATTATTGACAAATTTATCAACTTGAATTGTATTTTGCATATTTTGTACAGTATATTGCTGATGACTCTGTGTACCCCATATTGGCCAAATTGATGAATGACTATTATAAAATAAACCAAATGCAGAATTATTTTGTGACGCACGAGCTCCAAAAATCCAACCAGCTGCTGAATTAGACATATATTTTATTTCACAACATGAATATTGATTTGGGTAATAATCTAATAAAATATATGGTATTGTAGATGAAACATTTGTAGTAAGATAATCCAATCTTGTATATGTCGCTCTGTCTGTGTCTGTATCTACTTCATTTATCAAATAATATACTGCATATAAATCTGAACTAGAATAAGTCCCACTAGTATCTTCAGGTAAAAAAGACTGAATAGCTAATGCCGTAAATGTCACTTGAATTGATGCCTGTTTAAAAATGTTTGCAAATTCATTACCATCAAAAGTAAAAGATAAATTAACAGATTTTGCTTGTTTAGCAGTTAACAATGTAGCAGAAGTATTGTTATTTTCTATATTAATATTATCTACTCTTTCTCCATCAAGATTATAATAATAAACAAATATGTAATTATTATTATTTGCATTGAATTTTAATTTTAACTTTATAATGGAATAAACAGATTCATTACCAGTATTTGATACTGACAATGTATTAAAATTAATTGTGCTTCCCGGATTTATATTATTTAAATAGACTGTAGTAAAACTACTATCTGAAACACTTGTTCCTCCTGAAGTAATATCAACTTCTAATGAAGCAAATGTAGGATTGTTTTCATACTTGCTAGTTGCTGTGAACCATGCATAAACTTGAGTAATAATAATTGTAAACAAAAAAACAATCAACATAATACTAAAAAATATTTTAGATTTATTAGATTGTTTTTTTCTCATAATACCCCTTGATTTGTAAAAATTTTATCATAATAGAAAAATTATGTCAAAAATATTTTAATATTTAAAAAATATTTAAGAAATTTTTTAAAATTAAAATAAATTAATATTGAATAATAATTAAATTTTAATTATTAAAATAATTATTTTATTATTTATTTAAATATTATTTAAAATATTATTTTTAAAAATTTAAATAAATTAAAATTTATTAATAATATAAAAAAAGACTTAAAATTAAGTCTTTTTTAAATTAATTCGATAATCGCCATTTCTGCATTATCACCTTTGCGAATTCCAGTTTTAATAATTCTAGTATAACCACCTTTCGTACCTAATTCTTTTGCTCTTTCTGCATATTTTGGTGCATAAATATTAAATATTTTTTCTAAAAGTGGATTTTTAATATTATCTATACGCAATAGATAATCAGCCTTTTTTTCTCCTGGTTTACGTTCTTCTTTAACTGAATAAACTTTTGACATAATTTTTCTACGTGCAGCTAATTTTTTTGGTCCGTCGTTAAGAACTTCACGTGTCACTTTTTCACCTTTTTTATTCACACTTGTTTTTTGAACAGTGATAACATCTTCATAAGTGTTAATAGCAAGAGTTAAAAGTTTTTCAGTATAACTTCTTAGTGACTTAGCTCTGGCAAGAGTTGTTTCTATTTTTCCTTTCCAAAGAAGGTCAGTGGCTTGATTTCTAATCATTGCCAATCTTTCTTCAGTAGGACGTCCTAACTGTTTCACTTTCATACTGTCACTCCTTAATAATTTTCATTTCCTTCAAGGACAATTCCATAAGATTCAAGTTTGTTAATAACTTCTTCCATAGATTTTGTACCCATATTACGTACTTTCATCATTTCTGCACGTGTCTTTTTAGCAAGGTCGCCAATGGTATCAATACCAGCTCTTTTTAAGCAGTTATAACTACGAACACTTAATTCCATTTCCTCGATAGGTTTTTCAAATAATTTTGTTCTTTCGTCTTCTTTTCTAGCAACTAGAATGTTAACACCATCCATTCCCTCAACAAGTTCTACAAACATAGTTGCATAATCATTTAATAATTTAGCAGAAAGTGCAACGACTTCTTTTGCACTAACTGTACCACGTGTTTGAACATCTAGCACAAGTTTGTCAAAATCCAAACTACGACCAACACGACTAGATTGAACTTCAAAGTTAACACGTTTAACAGGGGTAAACAATGAATCAATCGCTATAAAATCTACTTCATCTGAAAAATCTTTATTTACACTTGCTGGAACGTATCCTCTACCTCTACCAACATATAAAGTCATATCAAGATCCGCATCGTCATCAATTGTGCAAATATATAAGTCAGGATTGACAATACTTATACCATTTTCACATTCTATGTCCTTTGCATAAACTACGCCCGGACCTTTCTTTTTCAGAGTCATTGTACCTTTGAAATCTTCATCGGTGCTTTCAGTTTTTACTGCAAGAGATTTGATATTTAAGACAATATCAGGCACATCTTCAGTCACACCTTTTATCGTTGAAAATTCATGCAAAACGTTTTTAATTTTAATACCGACAACGGCAGAACCAGGTAATGAACTTAATAAAGTTCTTCTTAGCATATTTCCTATTGTAATGCCGAAGCCTTTTTCTAATGGTTCAACAGTAATTATTGCATGTGCACCATTATCTTGTTCTTCCAAAGATATTTTTGGTTTTTCGATTTCCATCATAATTAGTTTCTCCTATTATCTTGAATAAAATTCTACAATCAAATGTTCTTGAATGTTCATATCAATATCATCACGTTCTGGAAGAGCTAAAACTTTTCCTGTCAAAGTTTCTGGATTAAATTCCAACCATTTTGGAGTATTAACTTTTGATTCTTTTAATTCTTTGAACATTTCAATATTGTGTTTGTTCTCTTTAATTTGAATTATATCTCCAACCTTAACTTGATAAGAAGGTATATTAACTTTCTTTCCATTAACAGTGATATGACCATGATTTACAATCTGTCTTGATTCTGAACGAGATGAACCAATACCCATACGGTAAACAACATTGTCCAATCTTAATTCAAGCATCTTTAATAATGCCCAACCCGTACCTTCTTTGCTACGAGTAGCTTTTTCATAATAAATTCTAAATTGTTTTTCAAGCAATCCGTAAGTTTTACGAACTTTTTGTTTTTCTCTTAACTGCATACCATATTCAGAAAACTTTTTCTTAGCAGTACCATGTTGACCTGGAACTACTGGACGTTTGTCAAATGAACATTTAGTAAGACATCTTTCACCTTTAAGGAAAAGTTTCATACCTTCTCTACGACATTGCTTGCAATCTGGACTAGTATTTTTTGCCATATTTCCTCCTATAATCTTCTCTTCTTAGGTGGTCTGCAACCATTATGTGGGATAGGAGAAACATCTTTAAACATTGTCACTCCAAGACCAAATGTTGTTGCTGCACGGACAGCAGCTTCTCTACCGCCACCAGTACCTGCACCCTTGATATAGATAGCAATTTTAGTAATTCCAAATGAGCTTGCCTTACTCAATACATCTTCAACAACCTGTTGAGCAACAAACGGTGTACTCTTTTTAGCACCTCTGTATCCAAGTTTTCCTGCACTGCTTTGAGCCAAAAGATTGCCTAGACTATCTGTTAAAGATACTAATGTATTGTTAGAACTAGCTTGAATGTGCACAGCACCTTCACCATTACTAACTAAAATTTTCTTTTTCTTTGTTTCTTTTTTAGTAGCCATTATTTACTCCTTATTATTTCTTCTTATTAGCTATTGTCACTTTAGGTCCTTTACGTGTACGTGCATTATGCCTTGTAGATTGTCCACGAACAGGTAAGTTAGCAATATGTCTAAGTCCACGATAGCACCTAATTTCTTTCAAACGTTTGATGTCCATAGCAACATCTTTACGTTTTTCACCTTCTACGACAAAATTAGCCTCTATATATTTACGGATAGAAGCAATTTCATTTTCTGTAAGGTCTTTAACTCGGGTATCTGGATTGATTCCTGTTGCTGACAAAATTTTGTTAGCACTTGTTCTGCCAATACCATAAATATAAGTAAGCCCGATTTCTACTCTTTTTTCATTAGGTAAATCCACGCCTGATATACGTGCCATAATTTTTCCTCCACTTAATGTAATTTATTTACTCACAATGCCAAATTGCCGCGAGACATTGTGCTTATTTTCAAATTTATTAACCTTGACGTTGTTTGTGCTTAGGATTTTTCGAGCAAATAACCATAACTTTACCATTACGTTTAATTACTTTACACTTTTCGCACATTGGTTTAACTGATGGTCTAACTTTCATAATTTCTCCTTCTAGTTTTTATCTCTCCATACAATTCTACCTTTTGTCAAATCGTACGGACTCATCTCTACTTTAACTTTATCACCGACTAAAATCTTGATATAATTTGTTCGCAATTTACCAGAGATATAAGCAGTGATTATATGGTTGTTCATAATCTTAACCTTGAAGTTGGTGTTTCCTAAAACTTCGATTACTTCGCCTTCTGCTTCAATAAGGTCTTCTTTCGACATATTACTCCTTTACCAAATAAACTTTAATCATTTTATAGATTTCTGTATTTGTTGCTAATGACGAATTTATTTTTTTAATTATATCGTCGTCATGTCCAACTTTTATTAAGTGCTTTGGATTTTTGCTCTTTGGTTTGTCCAAAGGTCTATATTTACCATCTATTATAGCAAGATATCCGTTTTTGTCAATAGATGTGACTATAAATAAGTGATTTTTATCGTGTCCTGATAATGATTTAACTATATCACCCACCATAAACTCTATGTCCATAACACTCCTACAAAGTTAAGATTTCCACACCGTCATCTGTAATTAAAACGGTGTTTTCGTAATGTGCACTTGCAAGTCCGTCTTGTGTCGTCACTGTCCAGTCATTATCTTCAAGATACACATAACGTTTACCCATAGTAGACATTGGTTCAATTGCCAAGGTCATACCAGATTGTAGCACCACACCAGAATTATAGTTGCCATAGTTTAGTACTAGTGGGTCTTCGTGAAGATTTTTACCTACACCGTGTCCACAAAGTTCGCGCACAACGCCATATCCATGACTCTCTAAGTAAACTTGAATCCTATGACTAATGTGTCCTAATCTATCGCCCGCTTTAATTCCTTTAATTCCTTCAAAGAAAGATTGTTTTGTGGCTTCAATTAATTTTAATTTTTCAATAGATATGTTGCCAACAGCAAAAGTTCTTGCTGCATCTGAATGATATCCTTCCCAAATTACACCACAATCAATGCTGATAATATCACCATCTTTTAATGGTTTATCTGAGCAGAATCCGTGCACCACTTGTGCATTTACACTTGCACAAATCGTGTACGGAAACCCCTCATAATTTAAAAAGGAAGGTTTTGCACCTTGTGATATAATATAATTATAGGCCAAATCGTTAAGGTGCAAACTAGTTTGGCCCGGATAAATAGATTGCTCAATAAGGTCAAGAGTTTCTTTTAAAATTTTTCCTGCCTTACGCATCTTCTTTATCTCATTTGCATTTTTAATTGTTATGTTCATTTATTATCCTTAAACAAGTGTTAGCAACCTCATCAGGTGTTCCACTTGCATCAACTTCAAATAAAACATTATCTTTTTTGTATTTTTCAATTAATGGATACGTATCTAAATAAAATCCTTCAAATCTTTTATTGATACTATCTATTGTATCATCGTATCGTTGTTCTAATTTTCCGCCACAATCTGGACAAACAGTTGAATTTATTCTATGTCTGTTAAATACGTGACCACATTTTGAACAAGTTAATCTAGATAAAAGACGTTCAATAGCAATTTCCTTAGTAAGATTGAGATATAAAACTATGTCAACCTTACAAATTTTATCTAAAGCTTTTGCTTGCTCAATATTTCTAGGAAATCCATCAAATATAGTTATTTTTTTATCTTTTGATTGTAATTTTTTATTGATTACATTCATAACTATATTAAGTTCTACCAATTTACCATTCATTTGAATTTCTTTAATATGTTTTCCTAAATCTGAGCCAGTCATTACTTCTTCACGAAGTAGCTGACCTGTAGAAATAAGATTAAAATTGAATTTTTTTTCCAAACTTGTGACTAGTGTGCCTTTACCAGAACCTTGGATTCCGATTAATACAATATTCATTTATACCCCTATTTTAAAAATCCTCTATAATTTTTCATCATCATCTGTGCTTCTAATTGTTTATCGAACTCTAATGCGACAGATACAACGATTAACATACCGGTAGCACTAAATGCACTATTCAAACCACCTGCACCAATACCTGTAAATAAGAGTGTAGGTATTAAAGCCATGAATGCTAAGAATATTGCACCAAATAATGTAATACGTTTATTAATACTGTTTAAATATTGAGATGTAGGTTTACCTGGACGAATTCCTGGTATAAAACCACCATTTTGTTGAATTTGCCTACTAATCTCATCAGTATCAAAATTAATCATAGTATAGAAATATGCAAATGCTAATATCAAAAGTGCTAATAAAATTGCGTATACCCATGTTCCTGCACCAATCCATTTACTCCACCAATTTACAAAACCACTGCTTGAATCTGAATCAAATATACTCATCAATAATTGTGGGAATGTGAGCAAAGCACTAGCAAAGATAATAGGCATTACACCATTTGCATTCACTCTAATAGGAATATAGGTAGATTGTCCACCATAAAGTTTTCTACCTTTCATTTGTTTTGCATATTGAACACCAACTTTTCGTTCTCCACCATCTACAAAGACTACGAGAGCAAATATAGCAATTAATGCTACAATAAACAAAACTAATTGCCAAATTGCTGTCTGAGTAGTATCTCCACCAACAAATAAGTTTTGGAAATTACTCATAATAGCACTAGCTGCACTTGACAAAATACCAACAAATATCAATAATGACATACCATTACCGATACCAATTTCAGTAATTTTTTCACCAAGCCAAACAGTAAACATTGCGCCAGCAACAAGCATTGTCACAATGAATATATAACATACTACTTCGCTACCACCAAATATTTCGATATGCGCACTACCTGCCGTTCCAAAACCAACAGCAATACCGATAGCTTGAGCAAGTGCAATAATTAGCGCAGCTATTTTAGTATAAGTACTAATTTTTTTTCTACCATCTGCACCTTCTTTTGAAAGACGTTGCCAACTAGGAATTACAGCAGCAAGCAACTGAATTATAATTGACGCCGTAATATAAGGTGAAACACCAAGTGCTAAGAATGAACCTTGAGATAATGCTCCACCACTTACCGAACTAAGTAGACTTAAAAATGTACTTTCTTCTACATTGACGCCGAGTGCTTCGCTGTCTATGCCTGGAATTGGCAACCAACAGCCTAGACGATACACAAAGAGTAAAACTAACGTTAAAATTAATTTATTTCTTACTTCTTTGATTTTGAATGCGTCAGCTAATGTTTTAAACATTATACCTCCTCTATACTGCCACCTTGTGCCGTAATTTTTTCTTTTGCTTGTGCGGTAAATTTATTAGCAACAACTTTAAGAGCAACAGAGATTTCTCCATTACCTAATATTTTAACACCGTCTTTTTCGATTTTTGATAAAATTCCTGATTCAAGAAGTTTAACAGCATCTACAACAGTGTTTGACTCAAAGTTGTTCAATTGACTCACATTTACAATTGAATATACTTTCTTGAACTTAGCATTGCTAAATCCACGAGCAGGTATTCTTCTATATAAAGGATTTTGACCACCTTCAAAACCAGGACGAACACCACCACCAGAACGAGCATTCTGACCTTTATGTCCTTTACCTGAAGTCTTGCCTATACCACTACCAATACCTCTACCTAGTCTTTTTTTGCTGGTCTTCTCTCCTTCAGCATTTTTTAAATCGTGTATATACATAACTTTCT
>CALWTL010000020.1 GCA_944384445.1 uncultured Clostridia bacterium
TTTTTTGTTCACACAAAAATAATAAACAAAATGAAAAATTTTTACAAATAAAATGTCGAAATTTGTTGCAAATAGTTTGTTTCTTCGTAAAAATTCAAAAAAATAATAAAATTATCAAGTAAAAATAAAAGAAAAAATTAGTGTACAATAATAGATGTACACTAAATTATTCAAGGTAAAATACAACGAATAATACTAATTAGTATCTTTCTTTATGTTAGTTAAAATGTTTAATTTATGATGTTCTTTATTGATTTTAGATATAATACCATTTACTCTACTATTCAATTTATATATATGATGAGTTGCAACATTAGCTCTATCCGTGTTTTCTTTAGTAATTGCAAGAGCTGTCAATCCATTATCTAACTTTATAACTGCACCTACTGATAAGATTTTAACGACTTGTCCTTCAACTTCATCTCCAATTTTTAACTGGTCAAATTGAATATCTATTGGATTTTCCTTTAATTGTTTAAGTCCAACACTAATTCTTGAATAATCAGAATTGGTATCTAAAATTTTAAAATCATAATTTTTATTTAATTCTACTACATCTTTTAAACTTTGAATATGTTCGTATGAAGCATCTGAAATTGATAATTTTGCTTTTGCTCCATTATTTAATAAAACTATTGCATATTTATCTTCAAGTCTTATAATTGTGCCATTTAAAACTTGTCCAATTTCAACAGGTATAGATTGATTTTCTTCTAACAATTTTGTACTACAAACTATTGATTTTTTTATATTATTTAGTTCTATAACTATTGCATTAATTTCAAAATTAATCAATTTTTCACAATTTACAAAATCTTTTGTAGCGCACTGTGAATATGGTAAAAAGACTCTATAACCCATAAATTCTCCTAATATACCATTAGGATTAATGTTAGAAATTTTAAAGGTAAATTCGCTTCCTACTTTCAAACTTTTTAATTTTTCTTTATCTTCTAAAGCTTTATTTACCCCAGAATGAGTAAGCACAAGACAATTTTTATCATCAATTTCACCAGTCACCATCACTAGTATAGCATCTCCAATCTTAAATGCTGGATCAAGTTCATTGCGTGGAAAAACACCTTCTTTCAATCCTCCAAGTGCAACCACAACTTCTTTTGCTCCTATCATAACGATTGTTCCAGTAATAATGTCTCCACGATTATATTGTGTCATATTAATATTAAAATCTTTCATTTTCATTAGGTGAGTTCTCCTTTAATAAGTCATTCATTTTTGAAACAATTAAATTAGCAAATTCTGACAAATATTCTTTGTCTTTTTTCCTAGTAATATCAGGATAAATTGGTTCACCTATCACTAATTTTGTTCTTTTAAAAACTCTTATTTTACTTGTAAACATCATTGGTACAACTGGAGTGTTTGTTCTAATAGAAAACAATGCAACCCCTTCTTTTGCACTTCCTTCTTCTATGTTTATTGTTTTTGCACGTGTACCTTGCGGAAAAATACAAATACGTTTATTTTTTTTAATTAAAGTAAAAATTTCCTTTATTGCTCGTGGGTCAGCCTGTGATCTATCAACAGGGACTGCTCCTAGACTGCGAAGACATGCAGAATAAAATTTATTTTTAAACAATTCTTTTTTTGCTAAAAATCTATGTTTTTTATTAAATGTTATATCTACCATTACTGGGTCAAGATTACTAGTATGATTACAAGAAATAATAAAATTTTTACCTTTTAATTGTTTTAAATTTTTTTTGCCAATTTTTTTTATTGGAAAAAGAATAAGGCAAGGAATCATAATAATAGTGATAGCAATATAAAAAAACATATATATTTATCCTTTTAAATTATTACCTGCAAGGTAAGCAGTAGACCAAGCGATTTGAAGATTATATCCTCCTGTTAAAGCATCAACGTCCAAAACCTCTCCAATAAAATACAAGTTTTTTACTAATTTGCTTTCACATGTTTTAGAATTTATCTCTTTTACATCTACACCACCTGAGGTGACAATACCAACATTTATATTATCTAATGATTTAATAGAAAAGTCAAATTTTTTTAATAAATTTATTATATGCAACCTATTTTCTCTAGTTAAATCTGCTAATTTAATATTTTTAATACCTGTGCGTACAAAAAAATACTCGCAAAATTTATTTGGTAATAACGTTTTAATGTAGGTGCGTAAATCTTTTTTTGCAAAAGTCTTAAATTCTCTTTGAAATTTTAAATCTAATTCTTCAATTGTTAGAGCTGGTTTAAAATCAATTCTTGCTATAGCATTATTTACATTATATTTATTAATTTTGCTTGATAATTCCAATGCTATTGGCCCACTAATTGATGAATAAGTAAATAACATTTCTCCAAATTCACTAAACTCTTTTCCATTATTTAAAATAATTGTTAAATTTACATTTTTTAAACTCAATCCATTTAGTGCAACTGTATGTTCTTTTAATATTATAGGACACAAAGCACTCTTTGGTTTAATGATATTATGACCAAACTGTTTTGCAATTTCATAGCCAATTTTCGTTGCTCCTGTACCAGAATAAGACACTCCACCTGTTGCAACAATTAACCTATATGTTGTGTATTTTTCATTATTAGTATCATATATGTGGAATAAATCATTTATTTTTTCTACTTTTGATATATTACAATTTAGTTTATAATTTACTTTGTAATTGTATATTTGGTTAATCAAAGTATTGATAACGTCACTTGATTTATCACTAAATGGAAATACCCTATTAGCACGTTCCGTTTTTAATTTTAATCCTGAATTTTCAAAAAATTCCATTACCATTTTAGGTGTAAATGAGTAAAGAGCGGTATACATAAACTTGCTATTAGTCACTATATTTTCAAGATGATTTTCTATTGAACTATTATTAGTTAAATTACATCTTCCTTTTCCAGTAATATATAATTTTTTACCCAATTTTTCATTATGTTCCAACACTAGTGTTTTGTATCCATTTTTTGCTGAAAATATAGAAGCCATCATTCCAGATGCTCCGCCACCAATAATTATACAATCATAAATTTCACTCATTAAATTATTTTAACATGTTTTTTTATATTAATCAATTCTATTTTAATATGATTTTTAATAAATGAATTTATACCTTAATAATTATATTTAAATTTATAAAAAAAAGTAGATACAACCTACTTTTTTAAAGATTTTAAATAATTTATTTCTTTTTTATTTAATGGCGAATACTCCCCTCTGGATAATCCTCCTAATTTAATTTCACCTATTTGAACTCTTTTTAAAAATGTCACTTCTTTGTTTATTGAAGAAAACATTTTTCTAATCTGTCTATTTTTACCTTCGCTAATTGTCACTTTTAATTTAGATTGATTTTCCGACGTATCTAACAATTCAATACTACATGGCTTTGTAATATAATCGCCAATGTCTACACCTTTTGATAAATGTTTAATCTCTTCTTGTGAAATTGAACCACCAATATGCACTATATATGATTTTTTTACCTCACTATTAGGTTTAGTCAAAGCATTAGCAACTTCGCCGTCATTTGTAAACAACAATAATCCTTCTGTGTCATAGTCTAAGCGACCTATTGGAAATACTCTAAAATGAACTCCTCGCATTAAATTCATAACAGTCTTTCTATCTTTATCATCAGAAGTAGATGTAATATAACCCTTAGGCTTATTTAATTTATAATAAACAAAATTTGAAACTAATTTAATACTTTTATTATCAATAGAAACTATATCCGTTTCTTTTATGTCCGTTGATAAATCTTGAGTGACCTTTCCATTCACTTTTACTTTTCCAAATCTAATTAGTTCTTCTGCTTTTCTTCTGCTAGCTACTCCACATTGAGCAATATATTTATTGATTCTCATTGATATTTTCTTCCCATAATATTTCTTCCATTTGTAAAGTTTTGTTATTTATTAATTTATCGATTTTATTCATTGTATACAATTTCAAACTTTTAATCAAGTTATTTTTCAAGAAAATATCAATTTTACCTACACAATCTCCTGATTTTGCATCATCTAAATCTACAGAATAAGTCAATTTTAAATCGTTATATTCTTCATTGCTTAAAGGATAGTAAAAATCTTCTGCAGTATATAAATACAATTTACCTTCTTTATCATTAATTATATATTCATTATAAATTTCTTTATTCTTATCTATTATTTTTTTATAATTATATTGACTAAATGCAGAATTTATAAGAGCACTACTTTCCTCAAACATAGGTCCACAATTTAAAACTACACAAACTATTGTACAATCATTTCGCTTACTTGCACTAACCAAACATCTTCCTGCTTTACTTGTATAACCAGTCTTAACTCCACAACATCCTTCTAAACTTGTTAATAACCTATTTTTATTTGTTAAGTATCTTTTATCAGACTTATTTGTAGCATCAATCACATAATTTTTAGTTGATACGATTTTTGCAAACGTAGGATTGTCAAGAGCATAAGCTGTTATCAATGACAAATCGTATGCAGTTGTAAAATGATTTGAATTGTCCAATCCATGTGGATTTGCAAAATGTGTATTATTAGCACCTACTTTTTTTGCCATATCATTCATCATTTTAGCAAATCCTTCTAAATTTCCTCCTATATGATATGCTAATGCAGTAGCTGCATCATTACCACTTCTAAGCATTAATCCATATAATAAATCAATAACTTTAATTTCTTCATCTTTTTTTAAATATATTGAAGTTCCTTCCACTCCTATTGAATTATCATGTACTACTATAGTTTCATTTAAATCTTTACAATTTTCAATAGCCGTAATTGCCGTCGCTACTTTCGTAGTAGATGCCATAGGAAGTTTTTCATCTTTATTTTTTGAATATAACACTCGACAACTATCTTTTTCTATAACACACATGCCTTTAGCACTTGATGTAGATGTGTACAATGCATGGACATTTTCTATTTTATTAAAATCAATCGAAATAAAATACATGATAAATATTAATAATAAAACTGATAAAGATAATATTTTTTTAATCATTTTAATTTTCATTTTAATTTCTCCGCAAATTTTTTCAAGACTTCTGTAGCATTTTTTATAAGACCCAAATAAGCCGTTGATTTATCTGCATGAATTATTTTGAATTTATCCTTTTTAACTACAAAAAAACCAATCGGAGAAACTGTAAACCCTCCACCTGTACCACCTGCCATAGGAAAATCAGCAGAATTTCTTTTTGCATTCAAATCATTGTATTCGCCACCACCAGCAACAAATCCAACACTTACTTTTGATATAGGAATTATTACACTATCATCAGGTAATGTTATAGCGCTGCCAATTACACAATTGACATCAATCATAGTTCTAATTTTATCTAATGAAATGTTTATTAATGACTCTATTTTATTATTTTTATTTAAATTAAATCGCTCAATTTTTTTCATATTTTCTCCATACTCCAAATAATGTGTAAATTAGTGAATAAATAATATCGAATGCAGACATACGAACAGTATTAAACAGCCTAATATTAAATATATCCTGATTATATTGTGGCTCAACATCAATAAAAATATGTGAAGATTTTTTATTGTTTTTCAATTTTGATAATAAACATTTACTTATAACATCAATATATCCACATACCACAGCCGTCACACACGAATCTAAAATAAAACCAAAATTTGTTTTGAAATAAAATGATAAAAATTGTTCTCTAAAATACAGTTGATTCAATAAATTCACAATAAAAACAAAGTTAAAATTTTTATTACTAATTTTTTCTTTTCTTAATTTATTTTTATGATTAATATAAATATAACCATTTTTTATACGAATTTTAAATTCAAATTTTATTTTATTAAAAATTTTTATTACAACACTACCTTTAAGCCGTAAAATATTGAATCGAATATCAAACGATATCAAAAATGGATACATAATAGTCAATATATTCATAATTGTGCTAAACAAAAAAATAAGATACCACATAAAATTAGTATCTTAAATTTATTATTTTCTATACTATAAATATTTTATTTATCATACAAATAAAACTGTTGATTAAGGGTAAAACTTTTTAAAAAATTGGCATAAAAATACAAATATAAAAAATTTTCAACTTTTTGTTTTTTATTTAGAATTGTAAATCTTATTTCCTTTTAATTCCTTTTACAATTTTTTTTATTAATCTTACATTTCTATAAAATATAGTTGCACTCTTATTTTGAATTTCAAAATCATTGACAAATCTTCCAATTTCTATAAGATATATATTTTCATCTTTTTCTAATTCATATGCTTGTGGTTTTAGAATATCAAATGATTTAATTTTATTTTCATAACAAAATTCTTTTAATATATTTATAACTCTGTCAGTGTCTAAAATATTTCCAGATATTTTCTCAAACTGCTTCGAAATTTCTTTATAAGTCGAATTAGAGCAACAAATAAAAGCAGAATTTTCAAATTCTCCAAAATATTTATATATCATCTTAGGCTCAAAAACAATATTTTTTATTTCTTGTGTATTTATTTTATCTTTTATTGCTTCGTAACATTTTGTATTTTGTTTTAATTTTTCTATCCAACTTTCATGACAAAGAATTGCTGGTTGAATATTCAATTTGTCATTTTTATCAAATACTTCTCTAATATAGTATTTGATACAGTTTTTTTCATCTTCGTCTATAAATTTTATTGGTTTTACTATCTGAAATACTCCATATTTCATGTTTACTCGAACCAAATCACCAATTTTAAATTTGAAATCCATAATATTACCTCTTTCAATATATAACATGAATTATAACTATTTGAAAAAATGAAAATTTTAAATACTTTAATTATAAAATTACGTATAACAATAAAGATTATAATCGTTAAATTTAAAAGCATTTCAATTTCAAAAGATATTGACTAATCAACATCTTTTACTTGATTATTTTCATTTTGTGAATCATTTACATTATCTTTATCCGAACTTAAATTTTCGTTATTTTTATTTTCTGATTGTTTTTGTTTATCTTCATCATCTTCTGGAATCGTAAATTCTCTATATAAAGAATCTCCTTCGCTATGTATAACGCGTATTCTATCAAGCAATTCATTATAATTAGGCAAAGATTCAATTGATTGTAATTCAAATCGTTTTAAAAAACTTTCTGTTGTTCCAAATAGTAAAGGTTTCCCAACTGTATCTTTCCTTCCTACAACTTCTATAAGGTTATTTGATTGCAATAACTGTATTGCATAGTCACTGTTAGCTCCTCTAATGTTTTCAATCTCTATTCTAGTTATAGGTTGTTTATAAGCAATTATTGCAACAGTTTCCAATGCCGCTTTAGTTAAACTTCTTTCTCTTATAGGATTTAAAATCTCTGCAATATTTTCTACAATCTGAGGGTTTGAACATAATTGAACTTTTGTTTTATATTGAATAATATTAATTCCACTATTATTATCATATTTTTGTTTTAATATATCCAAACATTTATTAAATTCTCTATCGTTCATATCAAAACGAGTTTTGAATTCATCAATTTCAACGCCCTCACCTGAAACAAATAATACTCCTTCTATTATTTTTGCTATTTCATTAAGATTCATCGCTATTCTCCTTTCTTCTAATTAGTATATCAGCATATCTTTCTGCTTGTACAACTTCAATTTTTTGAAATTTCAACAATTCAAGAATTGCCATGAAAACTGTAATAACTTCTAACTTTGAATACGAATCATCAAATAGACTGAAGAAATTTATTTCTTTATTATCTTTTAAGATATTAGTTAAAAAAGCAATCTTATCAGCAACTGTCCATCTGTCCCTACTAATTTTCTTCTCTTGTGGATTTTCTTTATCCTTAGTTCTCATCAATATAAAAGCAAAAGCATCTAATAATTTATCTAAATTAAATTGATTGAAAACTATGCGAGTGTCTCCAACAGATTTATCTGGTTGTTTGTAAAATCTATCAACGTTTTCAATATTGTGCAATTCTCCACCAGCTTCTTTAAATAATTGATATTCTTGTAATTGAATTTTTAATTGCGTTTCAGGGTCAAGTTCTTCTTCGTCTTCTTCAGTATTTTCTACCGGCAATAAACTTCTTGATTTTATTTCTAATAATCTACTTGCCATATCTAAAAAGGCTGTAGTCTCCTCCATATCTAATTCGCTAATCCCTTCCATATATTTCATATATTGGTCAGTAATTTCGCTAATTTTAACTTCCATAATAGATAAATTACTTTCTTTTATAAGGTGCAGCAAAAGATCGAGTGGCCCTTCAAAACCCTCTAATTTAAATGTTAATTGAGATGAAGATTCTTCCAGAATTTCGTCAGAATTATCCATTTTACACCCCTAAAAAACATATTGGCAAATATACATAATTATATAACAATGTAAGATACCAATCAAGCAAATCGAATGAGAAAAGTAATTCAATAATAATTATTACTAAAAGAATAGTAAATAAAATTTTTAATCCATTTTTTACATTGAATTTAATATATTTATTGTCTGCGCGCATAAATGAAGTGACAAAATTAAAACCGTCCATTGGATAAACAGGTATGAGATTAAAGAGTGCTAAAAAACTATTCACAATCATAAAATATTGTAATATTAGGAAGACATATTCCATTGCAACATTTACATAACCTACAGTAGAAAATAGTACAAAATACAAAATAGCACATAACAAACCTAACAAAAAATTCGTTAAAATTCCCGAAATTGAAACAAGTCGTATACCTTTTCTATAATTTTTGAAATTTAATGAATTAATTGGAACGGGCTTTGCCCAACCTATTCCTAAAAGCACAAACATCAAAAAACCACTCATACTAAGATGTTTAAATGGATTTAACGTTAGTCTACCAGAAATTTTTGGAGTAGAATCACCCATTTTATATGCAGTATAAGAATGAGCAAATTCGTGAAGACTTAATGATATCAAATAAACAAAAATTGTAATTAAAAATACAATTACTGCTTCTTTTGGAGTATAATAATCATTGAATAAAATATAATATAACACGAACCCTCACTTTTATTATATCAAATAACCAAAAAATAAGCAAATGATTAAATCTTAAATGTAAATATAAGTTTAAATTATTATTTAATATATAATGTGTATATATATTAAATAAAACCCAATATATAGAATTATTTAAATTATTGTTTTATTTTCATAGTACTCAATTTATTGTAAAAGGCACTTGCATTTAGCGGATTTTTTTTATTCGTAATATTAATTATTTCAGTATCTATCTCGTTGGTAATTACTATCCCTAATTCCTTAAATACCAATAAACAAATATAAAACTGCAAATATGAATAATTTTTATCTTTGATTTTAGTTAATATATTTATAAACATGTTATATGGATAGTACCCATTAATCTTATTTTCATAAGCGAACTGAATAAGTCTAAAATATCTGCCAAATTCTTGTCGTGATAAATTTATTTTTTTTAATATTGAATAAGTACTTGTTTGAAAATGTGGTAAATATATCGTAGATTTTGTAAATTTTTTTAATTCAGACAAATATCCCATATTTAGTATTGGGTCTAAAAATATAATTCTACTAAACGTATTGAATGACGCAAAATCGGTTGGTGCTAAAATAATAGTATTCAATCCTGTCTCATCATTATTTTTAAAAATTCTATTTCTAAATATATTATTACTATCGTATATAGACTTGAAATTTATATATGTGTTGTAATCATTGGCAACAATTAATGTGCCATATACATTTTTATCCATATCAAGAAGTAATCTAATTAATTGATCTCGATTATAATTATTGAATGTATAACTACCCTCCAACGGATAATAAATTTGTTTTATATACTCTGCCTGTATAATCTCATCATCGTTTGGTCGATATATATCTTCATAATCAATTGATTTTACTATACCAGAGATTTTTTTGTTATTTCTATAATTATCAATATTCAAATCTGCTAGCAAATTACATGATGTATTACCTGATAGTATAAAATATTTATCACTTGAATTAAATGCTAATAAACTAAAATTAGGATAATTTAATACTAAATGTTGAGGATGTTTTGGTAAAGAACTAATTGTTGCATTATTTAATTTAAATTTAAATATTGGACGTGAATTCATATGTCCACACGGCTCTAATCTATCAATATCTTCTACTAGTTTTAATGAAATTTCATTTTCATTTAATTCAAAATCATAAGATTTTGTAGGTAAAAAATCAGATTTATTTAAATTTTGCTCAACATACATTTCTGTTAATTTACAAAATTCATCATAATTTTCAACTTTCAAAGTTAATCCAGCTGCCATTGGGTGCCCACCAAACTTTGTTAAAAGATGTGATTCATTGCTTAGTAAAGTATGAATATTTACTCCGTTAACACTTCGACATGAGCCTATAAGTTCATCTTCTACCTGACTAAATAAAAAAGTAGGTCTATGATATTCTTCAGCGATTCTAGCCGATACTATTCCTAAAATGCCACTGTCCCATTCTGGGCTAGACATAATAATTGCGCTTACTTTAAATATATCGCGTAATTTTAATTCTTGCTTTACATCATTGTACACTTTATCACATAATTCTTGTCTTTTATTGTTAAAATCAATGACTTTTTTACATAATTTTTTAATATTAATAGGATTATCTTCAAGATATAATTCTAAACTCGTTTCAGCCGACCCCATTCTACCACTTGCATTAATTTTAGGTGCTAATTTAAATGCAATATCGCTTGCTTTACAATTTAATCCAAGCCCGCATTCTTGCATTAATTTTATAATGCCTAAAGGAAGATGTTCAAAATCTTTTAACCCTAGTGATACTATTGCCCTATTTTCGTCAAATAATTCTACAATATCAGCAATTGTTGCAATTGCACATATCGGTAAATATTTACTAGCAACATTTATACCTGCAAGCGCTTGCACTAGTTTTAATGCAACGCCTGCACCGCACAAAGATTTAAAAGGATACTTTTCACTTATTTTAGGATTGATGATTAAACAATTTGGAAGTTTTTCAACCCTTTCATGGTGGTCTGTCACAATTATATCTACACCACATTTTTTGACGTATTCAACTTCGTCAACAGCTGTTATACCACAGTCTACTGTAATAATTAAATCTGGTTTATTATGTTCAAAAATCTTTTCAATAGTTGATATAGTTAACCCATATCCATCTTCATATCTATTTGGCATAAAATTATTTACTGACGCACCAATTGAATTGAAGTACTTTATTAATATGGCGCTAGCAGTTATGCCATCAACATCATAATCACCAAAAATCAAAATCTTAGAATTTTTATCTAAATGATTTTGAATTTTATCTACGACTGCGGTCATATCTTCAAACAAAAATGGGTCATAAAAATTTGATAAACTTGGATATAAAAATTTATTTAATTTTTCTTTACTATTTATACCTCGAGAATATAAAAGATGAACGAGATTTTTATCTAAATTAAAATAATTTGACATCTCGCTGTATTCAGTATTATTTTGACTACTTAAATTACAAATATATTTCATATTGCTATAAATTTAATTAAAAATTAAAAAACCTTTCATAAAGAAAGGCTTTTATATTATTTATCTTTATCATTTAAAGAATCTTGTGTATTATTTTCACTGTCCGCCTTTACTTTCACCTCACGTTTTTTGCATATTGTAATAAATACACTCCAACAAAATGGAACAACATACAAACTAACTGCTAAAATAACTACTGCCATAAATAAAATATTTATTGAAATGTATTTTATACTATTAGGCATAAACAATACGAAGATTAATCCTATCAAAAATATAGCTAAACTCAGTGCACACATGCGGAATCTATTTGATTTCATAGATGTTTCAATTGCAGTTGTATAATTGTCAGTTTGCAACCAATTTTTCTCTCTTATATTTTCAAATATATTGAAACATAAATACATTATCATTAAATTAATAATCACTATCATTGCAAAATAACTCATACCAATTGACAATCTTAAAATAGAGCCAATAGAGATAAACATTAATGTACCTATCACTGATGCTATAATTGTAGTAAGTGCACTTGCTGCATTGTATCTAAAATAAGCGAAAATACTTGCTAGAATTAACAATATTATTATTGCAAGTGCTGTAAATATATAATCACTATTTTGAACAATCGGAGAAACATATACATGATTAGATATATTAGTAATT
Organism: uncultured Clostridia bacterium; assembly: GCA_944384445.1. GTDB lineage: Bacteria > Bacillota > Clostridia > Christensenellales > UBA1242 > Onthoplasma. The sequence goes on from CALWTL010000020.1 coordinate 12,204, forward strand.
TCTATTGATAAGTTTTTACTTATGCTATCATTAATCATATTTTGTTCTTCATCAGTTAATTTATTTGAGTATCTAATAATTAATTTTGTTTCGTCACCTTCTCCCATGATAGAAAATGAATCATATTCTCCATTGACATTATTAATTTCTGTCTGAATTTCTTTAACGTAATCATTATATTTAGAAGAATCTTCTCCTACTACAACAGTAAATTCGTTATATCCTGCCAACTCAAAATTTGAATTCATCCCAAAGAAAGCTAAAACTAAAATGCCAATTACTAAAAATGCTATTAAAATTAATATTGGAAATTTGTTTTTGTTAAAATATTCTCTGTTTGATTTAGAAAAATCTCTACTAAGCATTTTGTCCTCCTTTGTGGAAGTTGCACTTTTTGCCATTTGTGCTATTAAATGGTAAATACATTTTTATGAAAAGACGATTTAATGCTTGAACACAGAATATACTTACAAATGACATAACAAATGTCACCCAACCAAAAGATGAAAGTGCAAGTGAAGGCATAAATATACATATAAAGCCAACTATCATCAAACCTACATTCATAATAAATGTTTTAGTTAAACATTCTTTTTGTGCAATTTTAAGCGAAATATATAATTTTGTGTCTTGATTATAATGTTCTTTTGCTTTTTCAAATATTGACATAAAACAATCAACTACAACAATAAACGCAATCAAGAAACCTATCATTCCTGCAAAATTAATATGAACTAATGGAATAGATTGTAATAAGAATAGGCTAATAGTAATGAAAAACATTAAATTAAAACAAGCTAACCAACCTAAATGTTTATATTTTACAATTAAGAAAATGAAAGCGATCAAAATAAATAAACTTATTGCAACAGCTATCCATATATTTGAGGCGACACCATAAGTTGGACTAACTGAACCGGAATCAATGGTTGTTAATTCTAGATCTAACATACCAGTTTTAATGATATTTGCTACTGTATTTGCAGAAGCATGGTCAACGAATGAATCACTTTGCATGAATATTTCACCATTTGTAATAGCTGATGAATCTAAATTCATAGAAGTAAATTGAGTATCTCCCAAAAAAATATATACTGTACCACCATCAGCAGTTGCAGTTTCAATTTCATCAATTAATTCTTCTTTAAAATTGATTAAAACACCATATATTGTTTCACCTGTGCTACTATCATAATAATCATAAGCAGATACACTTTCAATATCTTTTGGACCAGCAAACGGATCCGTATTATCACTTGACATAGAAAAACTAATAGCAGCAGGATTACCTATTAAATCTATTATATCATTCTTATCATCTATAGTAAGTATATTGCCCACTTGAATAATGATAGAATCGCCACCATATTCGCTTACAGTCACATCTTTATAACCTTCGCTTTGAACAATATCTTTTAAGCTGTTCATTGTTGAAATTCTCAAATTATCATAATTAGTTTGAGCTTCACCTTCAGGAAGTTCTGCCCTATAAATGATTCTATATGTTTTACCGATATCTTCGCCTAACTTTAAATTGGATACAAAATTAGAGTAAGAATAATAGTTTCCGTTAATAGTAAAAGGATAAATAAAATTAACAAAACTAGCAATTAAACATATAACTAAAAGGATAGAAAATACAACAAATAAGCATTTAGAACGTTTTTTAGTCATAATATCTCCTAATTCAAAAGTTATTATAACGCATCTAATAAATATTGTCAAACAATTATAATAATTAAAGATATCTTTATTTAACAATAATAATCAAAAACAAGAAAAATATCAAAATTAATTATTAATTCTAAATAATAGATATTTCAATTCAAATGTAAAAGTAAACTATTATAAATTGTTTTTGTCTTTCATGTAAAATTATATAAAATTGTAATAAAACTAGCATTTAGATGCAAAAGTAAAACTTATAATTGATATTATTAACTAAAAAACATTTTTCAATCAAAATATTAAAGATTTTTTTTGTGTAATAGGTTTATAATAATTGAAGCTATTATTGATACTATTAATGCAAATAAAATGTCATATAAGATTGTCAAATTAAATGAAAACCCTTTATTTAAAATTGCAAAAACTATCAAACTTAAAATAGCATAAAGCAACCCAGAAAAAAATGATTTAACGATTAATTTATCACCATTTGTTTTTTTTATGCATAATATCATTACGAAAATTGATACAGCTTTAATTACATCATTTATGTACCCTATTGAATTTTAAGATAAATAAGCAAATTTTAAAATTACCTCAAAAACAATTAAACATATTAATTATAT
>CALWTL010000021.1 GCA_944384445.1 uncultured Clostridia bacterium
CGTCAAATACAGAACTCGGCTTATAGACCAAACTGCCACCTAAATGCTTTCATCCTTTTGGATGGTGGAGAATGAAAATCATTCTCCATTTTTTTTATTTTATTTTGATTATAATATTAATTTTTATAAAAGAATTAATTTGTTTATATAGAAAAAAGAGTTATATAGATTATATAACTCTACATATAATAATTAAGATAGATTACATTAAAATAAGTTGCTATATTCTTTAAATTCTTCTTGTAAAATTGATAGTGCTTTACTTTCAATTCTAGAAATATAACTTCTGCTTATATTCATAGAATTGGCAACTTCTTGTTGAGTGTGTTCAATACCATCAATAAGTCCATATCTCATAGCTATTACATTGTATTCTCGTTCACTTAAATTAACGCGCATAACATCTTTAATTTCTTCAATTAATACTCGTTTTTCAACAATGATGTCAGGATCTGATTCAGCTTTTTGCGGAATAATATCCTTTATGGTCAGTTCGCTACCATCTTTATCATATCCAATAGCTTCATCTATACTAATACATACTTTATGTTTTTTATTTGCTCTAAGGAGCATTAAAATTTCATTTTCAATACAACGACTTGCGTAAGTTGATAAAGATGAACCTTTTTCAAGTCTATATGAATCAATTGCTTTCATTAATCCAATTGAGCCTACAGAAATTAAATCATCTGCTTCAGCTGCACCATTATATTTTTTTGAAACATGTGCTACCAATCTCATATTATGATTTATTAATTTTTCGCGAGCTTTTTTATCACCATTTAACATTTGTTTAATATACTTTTCTTCCTCTTCTTTGCTTAAAGGTTTTGGAAAACCATTATATTCATTAACATATCCGTGGAAAAACATCAGTTTCGACATGAATTGACCAATTGTTTCATAAACCATAAACACACTCCGTTAGTATATATGTCGAAAATAGTAAAATTTTGTTTGTACAATTAGATTTAATTAAATTAATTTTTTATAGTTATCAAAATTTATTTATATTAAAAATTTCAATATGAAAATTTTTGATTATCATTTATTAGCATTAAAATTATTTTTTTTTGTAAATATAGATGTAAAATAAATTATATTTTAAAACTAAAAATTTGATTAAAAAGATAATTTATTACCTTTGACAATAGGTTTAATATATTGTATAATTCGGGTATGAATAGACAAGATAAAATACGAAATTTTTGCATTGTAGCACATATTGACCACGGTAAAAGCACACTTGCTGATAGACTAATGGAATTTACTAATACTGTAGCAAAACGAGATATGTCAGAGCAGATGTTAGACAGTATGGATATTGAACGTGAACGAGGAATTACAATTAAATTGACACCTGCATGTATGAAATATAAACTTGACGGAGAAGAATATACTTTAAACTTAATAGACACTCCTGGGCATGTTGATTTTTCGTATGAAGTTAGTCGCTCACTAGCGGCATGTGAAGGGGCAATATTAGTTGTTGATGCTTCGCAAGGGGTTCAAGCTCAAACTTTGGCGAATGTATATCTTGCGCTTGATGCCAATCTAGAGATTATACCAGTTATCAATAAAATTGATTTACCAAGTGCAGATGTTTTGGGTACGAAAAAAGAAATTGAAGATTTAATAGGCATACCATGTGATGATGCATGTGAAATTAGTGCAAAAACAGGTTTAAACATTGAATCAGTATTAAAAGCAGTTGTAAAGAAAGTGCCAGCACCAAAAGGTAATGAAAATACACCACTTAAAGCATTGATATTTGATAGTTATTATGATTCTTATAAAGGTGCTGTTAGTTTGGTTCGTATATTTGACGGTAAGGTAAAAGCTGGAGATGAAATTTTATTTATGCAAACTAACAAAACTTTTATTGTGACGGAAGTTGGAATATTTACACCACAACCAAATTCAGTCAATGAATTATCTGCTGGTGATGTTGGTTATATAGCAGCATCAATAAAAAATGTATCTGACACTAAAGTAGGGGATACAATTACATTAAAAAATAATCCTATTAATAAACCTCTTGATGGTTATAAAGAAGCTACAAGTGTAGTTTTCTGCGGTATTTTTCCACTTGATGGAGATAAATATCAAGAATTAAATGATGCACTTGAAAAATTGAAATTAAATGATGCTAGCCTACATTTTACAAAAGAAACATCTCTTGCTTTAGGTCATGGTTTTAGGTGTGGTTTTTTAGGTTTACTTCACATGGAGATTATTACCGAGCGTTTGGAACGAGAGTTTAATCTAGATATTATTACGACAGCTCCCAGTGTTGAATATAAAGTTTATGACAATAAAGGCAAAGTATATGATGTCACTAATCCGTCAGAAATGCCACCTATGGCAACTATAACAAAAATGGAAGAACCAATTGTAAAGATGGAAATAATTACTCCAAAAGATTATTTAGGTGGTATAATGGATTTATGTTCAGATAGGCGTGGGGTTTATCATGACATGCAATATATTGATTCTAACAGAACAAAATTAATATACACCATGCCACTTAATGAAATTGTTTATGACTTTTTTGATAAAATAAAATCAATAAGCAAGGGATATGCTAGTATGGATTACGAATTAGCGGGATATCAAGATAGTGAACTTGTAAAATTAGATATACTTCTTAACGGAGAAATTTGTGATGCTTTGTCAATAATTGTACATAAAGATAAAGCATATCAGAGAGGAAGGACATTGTGTGAACGATTGAAAACGGTTATTCCACGTCATCTATTTGAAATTCCAATTCAGGCAGTGATAGGAGGCAAAGTGATAGCAAGAGAGACCATCTCAGCTATGAGAAAAGATGTTTTGGCTAAATGTTATGGTGGAGATGTGACTAGAAAACGTAAATTATTAGAAAAACAAAAAGAGGGCAAGAAACGTATGCGTCGTTTAGGTAGTGTGGAATTGCCTAGTGAAGCATTTGTTAGCATTTTAAAACTTGATGATTAATAAAAAATAGTTAAATTATTAGGAAATATTTTATATATAGGTTATAATATTACTAATTTAGGGGTGAAATATGTCAAATGATATTAATAAGCCGATGGGTTTATATGTTCATATTCCGTTTTGTAGCAAAAAATGCGACTATTGTGATTTTGTCTCTTATTCTATGGATTGCAAAGCACAACAGTTATATTTAGATGCTCTTTTTACTGAAATAGACTCTTTGAAAACAAAATTTTACGATAGAGTATTTGATTCCATTTTTATTGGTGGCGGAACACCTAGTATTGTTTATGAAGGATTTATTGCATGTTTATCTAGAAAAATATTTAGTAGTTTTCATTTCCTTGACAAAACTGAATTTACTATAGAGGTCAATCCATCTTCATTTACTAAAGAAAAATTTTTTGAATATGTGCAAGCGGGTGTCAATCGTATTAGCGTTGGTGTTCAATGTCTTGATGAAAAATTGCTTAGAGAACATGGACGGATTCAGACTATGGATAATATCAATGAAACATTCAAACTATTAAAAAACAGTGAATTTCCTAATGTTAATAGTGATGTAATGATTGGACTTCCTGGTCAATCTAAAAAATCTATTATTAAAACAATAAATTATTTGATAAAACAAAATGTAAAACATATATCTACTTATACTTTACAAATTGAAAAACACACCTTACTTTATAGTAAATTAAAAAAAGGAAAAATAAAACCTGTTAGTGATGAAACAATGGTTGATATCTATAACAAGATTAATAAGGTTTTGAAAAAAGCAGGGTATTTTAGATATGAAATTTCTAATTATGCAAAACCAGGTTTTGAATGTAAACATAATTTAAAATATTGGGACGATGATACATCATATTTAGGTTTAGGAGTAGCCGCTCATAGTTATATAGACGGTTATAGATACTATAACACAAAACGATTAGATACTTATATTGACGCGATGAAAGAAGGGAAAACTGCTGTTTATAGTAAAGAATATGTATCAGATGCAGAACATAGGACTGAACGTATTATGTTATCTTTAAGAACTACAAAAGGATTAGATTTAGATAAATTTAAAAAAGATTTTAATGAAGATTTATTGCGTACAAAATCAGAATCAATCAAGAAAATGTTAGATATGAATATGATTGAAATTGAAAATAATTTTTTGAGAATTAAAGATGATTATTTTGCAGTTTCTAATTCCATAATTGTTGAATTAATTTAAAATTAAAATAAAATCTCCTATAATTAGGGGATTTTTATAATTTTTTTTAATATAATAAATGAAACTTATTGACATTTTTTGAATAAGTGATAAAATCTACCCACGGGAGAATAACATGAAAGTAAAAGACGGTATTCAGGCTTTACAAAATAATATATTAGTAAAAATTAAAGCTTTATTAAGTGATAGAGATGATTACGATATTATATCCAAGGAATTAGCAAAAGATTATTCAAATAGCAAGACTTTAAATGATTTTATCATAAATTGCATGCTGAAATATAAAATTCAATTTAAAGATTTGCCATTTGAATGCCAAAATAATATTAATTTTCTAGTAAAATTATGTAAAAAGGATATTAGATTTTTAAATGAATTAAACGGTTGCTTTTTATTTTATAAATTAATTGAAAGATTAAATTTGACTAAAGAAGACTTAAAATTATTAAACTTTAATACAAGAAAAGAAATTCAACGTTTACAAAAATTAATGTCCGAAAAACTAAAAACCGAAAGTCCTAATTTATAATCTAAATTGGTTATTATATAAAATATTTGTATAATCTATATTAGATACGTAATCTATGTTAGATTATATTTTTTTCATAGTGTTTCTATCATAAAATATATTTATTCTTATTTTCTTATTTATCTATATATATATTAACAACTATATATATTAATATTGTCTTCTTTTATAGTTTTAATGTTGGTACTTATATTTATTTATCTTTAATAATATATTTTATGTTCAAATATTTTCATCTATAGATTTGCTATTAATTTGTTTAATAATTTTATTAAATCCAATTCATTAAAAAAAATTTAAAAAATTTTTAAAAAATTTTGGCAATTTTAGTTGACATTTTTTAGCAATGTGCATAAAATAGAGTTAGCAGTCAATAATAAAGAGTGCTAGAAACTATGGAGGCTAAGATTATAAATGAGGTAGAAAAGTGAAGATAGATGAAAAAAACAAAAGAAAGCATGATATAGTTTTAAAAGCCGTTGATGATTTTATTAAGACAGCACAACCAATTACTAGTGGTGGTCTAAACGTTCATTTTAAAGATATCAGTTCAGCAACTCTTAGAAATGAGTTGAATGCACTTGAAAGTATGGGATATTTTAAACAATTGCATACTTCGGGTGGAAGAGTGCCAACAAGTTTAGCATATAAAGAATATGTAAACTCATTGTTAAATAGTGATAAACTGAATTATGCTTCTATCAAAAATGTTTTAAACACTTATGAAGACCACTCTGTTAGTTTGATTAGTACACTTTCAACTTTGGCAAAACGGTTAAGTAAAGCAACAAATTGTCCAACTGTATTAGTTCAACATGGATTACAAAATCTTACAATAGAGAACATTCAAATAATTCCATTAATTCAAAAAGATGCTTTGCTTTTAGTCGAAACTAATGCAGGAATAATTGACGATAACATTGCGCTAGACCCAAATATAAATAGAAGTTCATGTATAGAAGCTAGTGATTACTTAACTAAACATTTTAAAAATCAGACTATTAAATTTATGATTGATAATATTAATGATGTATGCTTAAAAGCAGGAGCTCAGATAATTCAATTTAAGAATTTAATTGATAGTGTTGCAGATGCATTAATAAGTGTTATAAAAACAAAATGTGATATATCAAATGAAAATCCTACTAAATTTTTAGATGGATTAAATAAAAACGAATTTGATGATGCAAAAAGTGTATTTGAATTTATATCAGATGAAGAAAATGTTATCGATGCTATTAAAACTGAAACTAATGAATTGAATTTTACTATTGGAGAAGATAAAGAACAATCCAAATTAAAGGGTGGAATGATGATGAGCGCACCGATTGTTATAAATGGGGTGCCTATTGCTAGTTTGGCTCTTGTTGGACCAAAGAGAATTGATTATGCAAATGTTGCAGCAGCATTAAAATTTATTGTTAATCAAATTGACAATGAAAAAGGAGGTAGCTAGTGAAAAATCATAAGAATAAATTAGAACCTGATGAAAGTTTTAATTCAGACAATCAAGATGATAAAAATGAAGACATTTCAATAAATGATAATATCAAAAATGATGACGAAGAAATTAATTTAGATTCTGACAATGAATGTACTTGCAATGAAAAGAAAGAGTGTAATCACAATTGTGAATGTCATAAAGACGATGAATGCAATGAAGAATGTAATTGTCAAAAAAATCAAGATAAAAAAGATTATTTAAATGATTTACTTAGATTGCAAGCTGAATTTGATAATTATAGAAAACGTATGCAAACTGCACTGTTAGATGCTAGACAAGATGGGTTTATTGATGCTATTGAACAATTCTTGCCAGCATTAGATAGTTTTAAAATGGCAACCGATATGATTACTGACAAGAATACGTTAATGGGAATAAAATTTATTGAAAAAGGCATTTTAGATACTTTGAATAAAATGGGAGTAGAAGAAATTGACGCAACAGGTAAATTTAATCCAGAATTACATCAAGCGATAGATACTGATGATAGTGCAGACGTTGAGTCAGGTATGATTACCAAAGTAGCGTATAGGGGTTTTACTTATAAAGGAAAAGTCATACGTTATGCTCAGGTGGTGGTCAAGAAATAATGAACATTTACACATTGAAAGTGCAATGGAAAGAAGGTGAGTTAAATCAAAATACTTATGTGGTTGAAAATGACAAATGCTGTATTTTAATTGATGCGGGAGTTTCATATAGCAAAATAAAATCAATTACTAATAAACCAATTAAAGCAATATTCTTAACACATACTCATTTTGACCACATTAAGTATATAGAAGAATATGACAATAAAGATATTAAAATTTATGGTTCAATAGATGCTGAAAAATCAATGCAAGACATAAATCTTAATGCAAGTTATTTAGTTAATCCAAAATCATATAAAATATCTAATATAAATAAACTAAAAGATAACGAAATTGTTAACATTGACGGAATAAATATTAAATGTATTTATACGCCAGGATATTCAACTGATAGTGTATGTTATTTAATTAATGACATGCTATTTAGCGGTGATACATTATTTTCGGTAGCTATAGGGAGAACAGATTTTGTTGATTCTAGTGACATTGAAATGATTAATAGTTTATCAAAGTTAAATAATTTGCATTATAAAGATTTATATCCTGGTCATGGAAGAGTAAGCAATAAAGATGAACAAAATTTAAACATAAAGTTATGGTTAGAAAAGTTAAAAAGGAGATGACAAAAAAATCTGTAATTAATTATCAACATTAAAAAATTATGATAAATTTTGAGCATTTCGATTTATTACTAAAAAATTTTAAAAAATATTAATTAAAAATTAAAGGAGAATTAAATTATGGGAAAAATTATTGGTATCGATTTAGGTACAACTAATAGTTGTGTCGCTGTTATGGAAGGTGGTCAACCTACTGTTATTCCAAATAGTGAAGGTGGAAGAACTACTCCTAGTGTAGTAGGATTTAAAGATGGAGAACGTTTAGTCGGTCAAGTAGCAAAACGTCAAGCTATAGCAAATCCAGACAAAACAGTTATTTCAATCAAACGTGAAATGGGTACAGATTACAAGGTAAATATTGATGGTAAATCATACAGTCCAGAAGAAATTAGTGCTATGATTTTGTCAAAATTAAAACAAGATGCTGAAGCATATTTAGGTAGCCCTGTCACACAAGCAGTAATTACTGTTCCAGCATATTTTAACGATGCTCAACGTCAAGCTACTAAAAATGCAGGTAAAATTGCAGGACTTGAAGTTTTACGTATAATCAATGAACCAACTGCTGCAGCTTTAGCTTATGGACTGGATAAACAAGATAGAAAAAATCAAAAGATTTTAGTATTTGATCTTGGTGGTGGTACATTTGATGTATCAATTTTAGAAATAGGTGATGGTGTATTTGAAGTTCTTTCTACTAATGGTAATACTCGTCTTGGTGGAGATGACTTTGATAATAGAATAATGAATTTGTTAATTGAAGAATTCAAAAAAGAGAACGGAATCGATTTGTCTACTGATAAACTTGCTATGCAAAGACTAAAAGAAGCAGCAGAAAAAGCTAAAATTGAACTTAGCACTCTTACTCAAACTACAATTAGTTTACCATTCATTACAGCAGACGCAACTGGTCCAAAACATTTGGAATACAATTTAACTCGTGCAAAATTTGAAAGCATGATTGCAGATTTAGTTGAACAAACTTTGGTATGTACTAGAAACGCTTTAAAAGATGCTGGTTTGAGTAAATCAGAAATTTCTAATGTCGTCCTAGTTGGTGGTTCTACACGTGTTCCATGTGTCGTAGAAGCACTTTCAAAAGAAATTCCAGTCACACCATTTAAAGGAATTAATCCAGATGAATGTGTAGCAATTGGAGCAGCTATTCAAGCAGGTGTATTAGGTGGAGAAGTAAAAGATGTATTATTGCTAGATGTCACACCTTTATCATTGGGTATTGAAACTCTTGGTGGAGTTTGTACTAAACTTATTCCAAGAAATACTACAATTCCTACTAAAAAGAGTCAAATTTTCAGTACTGCTCAAGACAATCAACCTGGAGTAGAAATCAATGTATTACAAGGCGAACGTGAATTTGCTGCACAAAATAAATCTCTTGGAAGATTCCAACTTACAGGTATTCCTCCAGCACCTCGTGGTGTCCCTCAAATTGAAGTGACATTTGATATTGATGCTAATGGAATCGTAAACGTAAGTGCTAAAGATTTGGGTACAAATAAAGAACAAAAAATTACAATTACTGCATCAACAAATCTTAGTGAAGACGAAATTAATAAAGCAGTAAAAGAAGCTGAACAATTTGCTGAAGAAGATAAGAAAAAACGTGAAGTTATAGATGCTAGAAATAACTTAGATGGAATGTGCTTAAACATTGAAAAAGTTATGAAAGATAGTGCTGATAAACTAAGCGAAGAAGATAAAAAATCGTTAACTGATGCAGTTGAAGAAGCTAAAAAACATTTGACTAGCGAAAGTCTAGATGAAATAAAGAAAGCAACAGAAGATTTAACTAATGTATCAAATACAGTATTTACAAAGATGTATCAAAACATGAATACTCAAGCTCAAAATGAAGGTACAAAAGCACAATCAAATGATAAAAAAGATGATGGCGACCCAAATGTTGTGGTTGAATAATAAAATAAAATTTTAAATAAAATTTAATTTTATTGATAAAATCGAAATCAGAGAAGTCGAAAAAATTTTGTCAAAGATAGTTTTATAAATTAAAAGGTAATTATGGCAAATAAGGATTATTATGAAACTCTTGGTGTTAATAAGTCGGCGAGTGATGATGAAATCAAATCTGCGTATAGACAACTTGCAAAAAAGTATCACCCCGACTTAAATAAAACGCCAGAAGCAGCTGAAAAATTTAAAGAAATAAATGAGGCATATTCTGTTCTTAGTGATAAACAAAAACGTGCCAATTATGATCAATTTGGTAGTGCAGATGGACCACAGGGTTTCAATGGTGGTCAAGGTTTTTCAGGTTTTGATTCAAGCGAAGGTTTTGGTGGATTTGAAGATATTTTTAACATATTTTCAAATTTTGGTGGGAGAAGTCGTTCATCACAAGCAAGAGAAGAAGGAGATGATATAAATATTAATTTAGTTATATCATTCACTGATGCGGCATTTGGTTGTGAAAAAGAAGTGACAGTGACACGAAAAGAACGTTGTGAAAGTTGTAAAGGAACTGGAGCGAAAACAAATAGTGATTATGTGACATGTTCAGAATGTAATGGAACAGGGCGTGTGACGTATACACAGCAGACATTATTTGGAATGACTAGAACGGTAGGCACATGTAGAAATTGTGGCGGAAAGGGTAAAGTTGTAAAAAATAAATGTCCAGATTGTCGCGGAACAGGATTAAAAACTGTGACTGCCAAAATTAAAGTAAAAATTCCCGCAGGAATTGATAACGACCAAACATTAAGGATAGAAGGTCAGGGTAATCAAACTGCATCTATTAATGGTGTTCCAGGTGATTTAAGAATTTCTATTAGCGTTCAACCTCATTCTTTGCTTGTAAGAAAAGGATATGATTTATATGTAGATGTGTATGCACCTATTACAACATTAATGCTAGGTGGAAAGATTGAAATTCCTACACTTAAAGGTAAGCAAACAATTGACATAGCTCCACTTACTCAATCAAATACTAAATATACACTTAAAGGAAAAGGAATTAAATATCTTAAAAGTTTAGGTTCAGGAGATTTAATAGTCACACTAAAAGGAGAAATGCCAAAAGATATAGACAAAAATACAATAAAATTGATGAAAGAATTGCAAAATTCTATATCTGAAAAATCTTATCCAAAGACGAATAACTACAAAAAGAAATTAGGTGATTAAAATAAAAAGTTTGTGATTATCAATATCACAAATTTTTTTATGTTATTTTCCTATATAAAATATTTTATTTCTAAAAATCAATTTCAAAATAGGACTTAGAATTTTTGGCGCTTTCCAACAATAAATTTTCATATTATAATATATGAATTATAAATATTTTTGTTCTAATTAATTTTAAATTCGAATTTCAGTTAATATAAATAAACTATATTATAGATTAGCAATTATCTTATAAAAAATTTAAAAATAAATTTAAATAAAAAAAACGACAGCCAGAGCTATCGTCAATTTTTAAAGTTATTATTTGCTTTCTTTTTTCATTGTCTTAAGGCAACGAGTACATACATTTTTTTTACCTTTTTTCCCATCTATTTCCACATCAACTTTTTGGATGTTGGCTTCAAAAGTTCTTTTTGTATGGCGCATACTATGACTTACATTGTTGCCTGATGAAGTTCCTTTTCCACATACTTCACATACCTTCATAAGTTTACCTCCGCTTGAATTTATCTAAAACGTATGTATATTATCATAAATTTATTAAAAAAGCAAGTATTTTTTAAAAATTATATAAAAATGTTTGATTAATTCATAATAATATTATATAATAATTTTGGAGAGTGAAATGAAACTAACCACCTTTAACTCATTTGGCAAGATTAGTATCAGCAAACGTGCAATCAGCAAGGTTGCGGCTGTTTCTGTTATGGAATGTGTTGGTGTCGTTGGTTTGGTATCAGAGCGAAGTTTTTTCAAGGGTAATGCTTTGACTACCGCTCACAAAGGTGTGGTTGTGACCACTCTTGAAAATGATAGTATGAATATTGACGTCTACGTTATTATGCGTCATTGTGGTGTTTCTGCTTCTGCAGTTTCTGAATCTATTAGACAGAGTGTAAAATATTCTGTTGAAAGATTTGCCGGCATGATTGTTAAAAATGTTGTTGTACATATTGTAGACGTTAGAGTATAGGAGTTTAATATATGGGTAAGACTATTAACGGTTCTACGTTAAGAAAGATGTTTCTAAGTGCTTTTTCGTTAGTGGAAGAGAATAAGAAAAATATTGATTCATTGAATGTATTCCCTGTACCAGATGGTGATACAGGTACTAATATGAGTTTAACATTAAAGAGTGCTGTTAGCGAAATGAATGCGTGTGAATCTAACACGATAGAGTCTATTTGTGTTGCTTTTAATCGTGGTGCATTAAAGGGAGCACGTGGTAATAGCGGTGTTATAACATCTCAAATTATTAAAGGTATTTGTTCTTCATTAATGTCTTGCGAATCTGAAATAACATTAAAAGATTTTGCAAAAGCAATGCAAAATGGTTCAGATATGGCTTACAAGGCTGTCACTGTTCCAAAAGAGGGAACAATACTCACAATTATTAAAGCAATGGCCGAAAAAGCAAAACAAGCATCTAAGTCTGCAAAAAGTTTTGAAGATTTTTTCAATGATATAATTGCTCATGGAGAAACAACATTGCAAATGACTCCGGACATGTTGCCTGTATTGAAAAAAGCTGGTGTTGTAGATGCTGGTGGTAGAGGTCTAGTCTTCATTTTTAGTGGATTTTACAAAGGTCTCACTGGAGAGATGACAGAAGTTCAGTTTGTCGACAATGTAGAAAAAGATGTGACAAGTGAAGATATTCATGTTAATTATGAATCTTTAGCTGATATAAAATTTGCTTATTGTACAGAATTTTTTGTAATTAATATCTATGAAAAGACTACAGATGCAGATATAAATACATTACGTACTCGTTTAATGGAAATAGGTGATTGTGTTTTATGTATTGGTGATTTGCAATTGATTAAAGTCCATGTACATACAAATGAACCTAATAGAGCATTAGGTTATGCTCTTCAATTAGGGGAGTTGAATGGTGTTAAAATTGAAAATATGTTGGAACAGAATCGTCAGTTAAGAAAACAACAAGAAAAGGTTCCAGATAAAGAGTATGGTATGATTTCAGTTGCTGCTGGAGAAGGTCTAAATAATGTCTTCAAAGATATAGATGTCGATTGCATTATTAGTGGTGGACAGACTATGAATCCTAGTGCAAACGATATTGCTACTGCAGCTGATAAAGTTAATGCTAAAAATGTATTTGTATTTCCTAATAATAAAAATATCATTATGTCGGCAGAACAGGCTAATGATATTACTGATAAAAATTTAATCATTATACCGACTAGAAGTATTCCAGAAGGTGTGAGTGCGATTTTGGCGTTTGATCCAAATGCTTCAATTGAAGAAAATAAGTCAAATATGTTAGACGCAATAGCGAATGTATCTTCAGGCTCTGTCACTTATGCTGTTCGCACAACTAATGTTGATGGCATTGATGTAAAAATTGGAGATATAATGGGCTTGGACGAACATTCTGTTTTGACTACTGGTAAAGATGTTATCAATACCACTATTGAATTAATTGATAAGTTAGTTAAATCTGATTCTAGCAATATTACATTATTTTATGGAGAGGGTGTCACAGAAGAAGATTCAGCTAATCTTCAATCAAAATTAGAAGAAAAATATCCAGATATTGATATCTCAATGGTATTTGGAGGACAACCGGTGTATTATTATATTATTTCAGTAGAATAATATATAGTGTATTTATATTATTTTATACCCATTATATGGGTATTTTTTATTTTGAATGTTTTTGTATTATTATGAATTATTTTTTTCTATTTACGCATACTAAGAATGTAGGTTAACTACATAAAAGGAGTTTAGTTATGTTTGGTAAAAAGAAAAAAGAGATGAAAAATTCTTCTTCAGTGTCTTCTGAAAGTGTATCTAACAGTTCTTCTTCACAATCATCAGTTAAAAATGCTTCTGAAAAATCTTGTGGTACAAAATCTTGTGGAACTAAGGGTTGTTCAACAAAATCTTCTGGAGCAAAATCAACCAGTACAAAAAATTGTGGCAAATAATTTTTAATAATCTCGATACATTTTAAATTATAAGAAGGGGAAATTTAACTCCTTCTTATTTTAAATAATTTCAAATTTTTAATAAAAAATTGTTGACATAATATTTTGTATATGATATATTTATATTGCAATCGCTTATGTATGGGAGATTAGCGCAGTTGGTAGAGTACCTGCCTTACAAGCAGAGGGTCATAGGTTCGAGTCCTATATCTCCCAC
>CALWTL010000022.1 GCA_944384445.1 uncultured Clostridia bacterium
ATCTACTGCAAGTTCTAAACATTCTTCTTCGTCTACTGTGTTGTTTGAAAACTTTAATTCTTTTCGTAGATATACCTGCAAGACTCGCAAGCAAGCATTTTTAAGATTATCAACTTTACCAGACTTAGATTTAGAATTTCTGCAAAGTTCACCAAGTTTGTGTCCAATGAACTTGCAAAGAAACAGACTTGCTTCTTGGACTAAATCATATGCATCGGAATATGTATCTAGTTTTTTGTGATAGCAAATATCTTGTCTTAATAGACTTTGCAATCTTTCAACTATTGGTGTTGCACTATATGCATATTTCTTAATACCTTTCAATGCACTTAATGCGAAACATTGAGATAACTTTTCAATGTTTTCTAGGGTGATAACTGTGTTATCATCTAAAATTCCTTTTTTCTTTTTTACTTCTTTCATATATTGCTCCTTTTATTTGCCTTTTGGCACAAACAAAAAGAGCATAGTTTGACTGAAAATTCGGTTTGTATTTATTCAATTTTAAATGTTGTAAATACTAAATCTCAACATCTTCAACTTTCCATTCTTTAACACTTTTAATATTTAAATCGATAACTTAAAAATTTATTAGAAATTCAAAATTTTAACATTCCACATTGATATTTGGGAAACAACAAGTCAAGGAAGAAGAAATATATATTTTGTGCGAAGAAAAAAAGACTAAGGTAAAACCTTAATCTCAGAATAAAACTAAAATATATATTTCCCTTGAATTGTTGTGAAAACTATGCCACAACCACCAGCCAAAAGGCGAAGAAAAGGAGTGTTAACTTTCTAAACAATTTTTGATAGTTGCTTTATGCTTACAAAAAAAGCGAATTTTAAAAAATTAAAATTGTTTTTAATGTATAAAAATAATTTATAAACTAAAAAGCAAATATTTTGCATTGCCAAAAAACAAGCAAATATAAAAAACGGCATCGTAAAAAAAATGAGAAGGCGTGGGGCAATATGGGTTCACCCTTTGCCAGCCTCTCATTTTAGATGCCGTTTTGTTTGCTGAGATGTATTTTCAGTTTTTCTGTAATTAAGTTCATTTGTGTGCGTGTGCTTGTCTTTCGGTGGAGCGAAGCGACACCGACTTGTATCAAGACAAGCACACGCCGTAGTGCCAAATTTAATTATAATTCTCCTAATAAAAAAATTATTGATTTTTTTAGTTCGTCTTCCGTAAAACCATAATTGTCTCCCGTAGTTGGGTTTTTTGCTTCAGGATGATCTATTTTATTTCTAACAAATGTAGGTAAAGTTTTATATACTGTTATTGATCCATCACGATTCAAATGTTCCCAATTTTTACGTTTAACATTGCTTAAACTATTTAAATATGTATCAAATTGTTTAATAGATGATTCAAAAAAATGATTTAAATTATTAAATTTTTGTTGTAGTAAACCATATAATAAGATATGAAATTCTGGAGTTATAATACCAAATGAACGATAAATAACCTCTAAATAAGAACTTGTTTTAAACTCATTCCCTTGAAATTCAGATAATTCTGTATATCCATTTTGATTTTTTTTTGCAACAAAAATATTAGTGTCTTTTTTATTATTTTCAATTGCACTTTTTATCACATACTCACTATGCGTTTCAATTATTATTTGACAAAAATATTTGCAAAAACTAAAAAATTTCATTAATTTTTTTTGTGCTTCTGGATGTAAATAAATTTCTGGATTTTCTATTATTATTGTTGGATTTTTTTCTTCTAACAACATTGTTCCTAAACATGTTATTACAATTGGGAGTAAAAAACTATAACCCGATCCTGTATTTATTGGTCTTATTCTGCTATTACCATAAAGAAGAACATATTGATTTGTCCTGTCTACAGATGTAATTGATATATTTTCTTTAGTAATATATTCCATCCAAAATCTTACATGCTCAATAAATTTTCTATTTTCAGATATAGTAGAATTTTTATATTTATTATTAAATAGATTCATATATTTAGGACATAAAAAATCATCTTGATGATTATAAAGAAATGAAATTGTTTCAGCCCCATCAGAACCGAATAAATAATTACCTTTTTGATAAGTATCCATTACTCCTGTGCGAATCGAAGATAGATAAAAGATAGATTTTTCAAATTCAAAGTCTTTCTCATTTTTAGCATTAACAATCAATAAATTGTCTTGATTTAATTCAGGATTATTATTTCTTTTGTAAATTATTGTTTTTTTTGCGTCATATCCATATAAAGAAATTCTAATTTCTTTATTTTGATTATTATTCTTCAATTCTTCATAATTACCAATTTTAATTATTTCTCCATCAACATCTTTTCCATCTATGTTGTTTTGAGAGCATAGAAGAATAGAGTGAATAATAGAGGTTTTCCCACTAGCATTTTCACCACACAATATATTTAATTTATTTAATTTTATATCCAGTTTATCGATAGATTTAAAATTTTTTATCTTAAGTTGTTTTATCATTTTATTCACCTATCAAATTTTTTATGAAATTCAAACGTTCTTCTATATTTTCTTTAGAATCTCTATGATATTTAATATTTTTTTCAAAGGATGTTTCTCTATCTTTATTACCTATTTCATTCCACTGTATATACTGGTTAAAAATATCTTGTATTTTTTTATCCGACATGTTTTTTGAAGCATTTACAATTATCAATGTTATTTCAAAAAGAATCATATTTATAGGAAGTTTAGCATTCAATCTAAAAGCACTATCTTTAAAAATAGTTTTAGCTCTATTATAAGTTTCAATAAACTCATTTTTCATTTTTTCAATAGTCTTATCTTCAAATGAATTTATCATAATCATAATTTTCGATAAAAAATCAGATATAGATTTGAATTGAACTTGCTTTCCACTACATATGCAATCATAATAATATTTCATAGCAAAAAATCTTAAAATAATATATTTATCTTTCATTCTTTTTTTATCTATTATTTTATTGTCTCCACTATAAAAATCAGATATATCGTTTAATAGTTCTGTTGATTTACCATGGTGAATCGCATTTCGTATTTCTTGCGCATTTAATTTTGCTCCCTTAGTATTAACTCTTTCAAAAGTTTCTATTATAAATGTTTCATCTGTACCATATCTGAGTTTCGCAATATGCAAACTTCTATCTTCAATTTTTGATCTATATTTTTCTTTATCGCCAATTAATTTTGAAAATTTATATCCATTTAAATCTTTTAAAAGAGATAATCCTTGCAATTTAAATCCTTTTTTTTCATCCATAAATTCAAACAAAGTAGATAACCTTTGCCTACCATCAATAACAATTAAATTCCCTTTACTATCTTCAGACAAATAAATACTTGGTATCGGTATATTTAGGATAATACTTTCTATGAAAAGACTTTTATCTTTTTTACTCCATATGTCATCATATCTTTGATAATATGGACTTAAAATTAATGAATTTTCCAAGTTTCCATTCTGAGCTCTATCAAATTTTCTTTTTAAATCCGACACAGATAAATAAATATTGTCTGGTTCAGAAGTTTTAAAATTTGAATTTTCTACATAATTTTCTTCTCTAAAATCATCATTATTTTCTATATCTGAAGAATAAGCATCAGTTTGATTATTTGTTTCTTCGGACAAGTAATTTAGCCCATCGTTATTAATCACTAATTTACCATTAATGTTATCTACATATTTGTCTATACTCTTATGAGATATTAAATTCCTAACTTTTTGTGAAAAAACATCATCATTTCTCCCATTTAATATTTCGATATCTCTGCCTGTTGGTTTTAACTCTTGTCTTAACAAGGAAATTAATTCAGTTGTTGACAAGCCTTTTGACTGTTCAGCAACTAACTTTAATGCCGGTAATATTAATTCTTTTTCTGTTATAGGTTTGTTCATATTGTTCCTCCTAATAATTCATTATTATTAGATGTTTAACATCTTTTTTATTTCTATTTTTAAAACTAACAAAATAGGTCTTATCTTCTTCTATAATACGCAAGCCTTTATTTTTATATAAATTTTCAATAAATGGAGTCTTCTTAATAATTAACATAAATTTACATTTGCATTCATTTATCAAATATTCTGCCAATCTCTTTTGGTCATTACAATCAAACGAATTTTTATCATACTCGCTAAATGTTGTATCATATGGTGGGTCTAAAAACATAAAATCATTTTTATCTATTGGTATTTCATTTACAAAATCATAAAAATCTTCATTAAATAACTCAGTATATTTTAGCAAGTTTCTAACATCTTTGGACTTATAATACAAAATTTTTACTTCTAATGATTTTTTATTATACGAAACTCCACCATATGGAACATTAAATTCTCCTTTTCTATTAAATCTAAACATTGAAGAATAACAATATTCTCTAATAAATAAATATATAGCTACTTTTCTTGGTTTGGATAGCTTATTATATTCATTTGGTCTATTATAAACATCTCTTAAATAGGTATAATAAGCTGCTTTTATTCCGGCTTCCAAATTATCTATTAATAATTTATCCTCAAGTTGTTTTGTTTTTTTTATTTCATTATTTTTTATTAAATTAAATTTATCAAACATACAACTCACAAGAAAATTTTCAAAATTAACACTTTTTCGTAATGTAAACATAGGGACTTTCTCAATACCAACATTAATTATTTTTCTTAATTCTTCATACATATTAAATTTTATATTTTTTCTAAATTTTAAGTATAAATCTAATATTCTTCCATCAGTAGCAAGTTCCCTTAATTTATTCCAATTTGACACTATTATTTTTAGTTCATCATAAAAAGTTGAATTATTATTTTTTACATATTTATATAACAACATTAATTCTTCAGATTTATCATTAATATAATTTTTTTTATGATTTAAATTAAAATAAACGGCTCCACCCCCAACAAATGGTTCAATATAATTATTCATATCCCTAGGTAAGTATTGATTAATAACATCAAGTTCAGATGTTTTTCCTCCCGGATATTTTAACAATGGTTTTAGTTTTAAACTTTTCATAATATTCCTTTACATAATTAAATTACTTTTTAAACACGAACACATACTCATGTGCGAGTAGTAAAAAGTTATATTTTTGACTATTAGTTTTCCAAAAGCCTGTTGCTTTACAGTTGTGTTGTTCTTTGATTATTATTTCTTTTTGTTTAAAGCCTGCGTTTATAAACTTTTGCATAACTTCAAATCCTAATGGTTGCACCATGCCGTTTTTACGAGTATCACCCATAACAATAGCACAAAATTTATCCTTTTTTAAAACTCTATAACATTCGCTTGCAACTTGTTCCATTTTTACAAGGAAATCTTTATATTTTAGTTGAGACAAATCGCCTTCGATTCCTTCGCTATACTTTATAATGTCTGCATAGGGTGGATGTGTGCAAATTAAATCAACACTTTCATCTTTTAAGTCTAAACAACAAGCGTTTCCAAGTTTTACATTGATTTCTACATTGTTTTCACAATCAAAGTTCAATTTGTTTTTTGTTATTTCAATAGCACTTGGATTGATATCGATTCCAATAGCATTGCGGTTATTTAGTTTGCATTCTATCAAAGTTGTTCCTCCACCAACAAATTGATCTAACACAACATCTTTTTCTTGTGAATATCTTAAAATAATATTTTTTGCTACGAATGGTGAAAAATTTCCACGATATTTCGCATCATGTGTTGCCCATTTCCCACGATTAGGAAAACTCCAAACAGTATTTGTTTCTAATTCAAATTTTTCTTCGTTCATTTACTTTAAAATTTCCTTTAACTTGCCTTCTGAAAGTTCCCTAATGTTATAGATATTTTCCATAACATCAAATGTTTCTTCAAGGTTGTTTTTTGCTCCAACCCAACCAAGACCATCTGTTACCCAAATAAAAGCAAAACCTTTAATGTTTATGCTTTCTTCTGCAAGCATTTTATAACTTCTAGCGGTTTCATTTAATTTTGATCCAGAACTAGAATAAAAATTTGTTTCAAAGGCATATATACAATTTTTTGTTTTAACAACATAGTCAAATCTTTTTGCAACTTTTCCTAAATTTGAAAGTGCAGACAAATCAATATCCCACTTACTTTCAATATCTTTTAAATACATTTCTTTAAAATATGTTTGATTTAAAATAAAACCTTCTTTTTCAATAAAACCTTGCAAAACATCTTCCATTAAATGCCCGCCACGATTTTTTCTACCATTTGAACCTAATCCGACCTCAACTCCTGTTACATAATCTACCAAGTTGTTTACCAAATGGTTAGAAATCAAATCAAACAAACCTGTTTTTCTCATAAAGCGTTTTAACAATTCTATATCATTTATATTAGTAAAATTGTATTTTAATTTTTCACCATCATCAATAACCTTAATTTCTTTTTCTCTTACAGCAATTAAAAGCGGTAAACATTTTCTTATTTCTGGATATTTCTTAAATAGTGCATCAAAATCTTCTTCAATATTTTTTGAGCCAATTAATGAGTTTAAAATGTTTAATTCAACTTTAATTTTGTCAATATTTTTATAGACTGTATTAAAATCTGTATAATACTCATAAGTTGCAATGCTATCAGTAAAGGTACTGAACCATTCTTTAAAATTTCTTTTCATTATTCATTTTCTCCTTTAATTTCAACGTCTATCTTTTCTTTTGAATAATGCCAAATTGCTTTTTTAGGGACAAACACATTATTTTCAATAATTAAACCTTCATTTTTATATAATTGAGCAATTCCTGTTCCCAAATAAGTTCTATCAGCGTTAATATTTGATGTTAGATTTTTTCCATTTACACAGATTGTTAATTGCTTTTGATTATTTGGTATAAGTTTTTCAATCTCAGATGGAATTCGTAAAATTCGTGCACGAATATCATTTAAGCTAATTTTTTTACTGATAGACATTTCATAATTGTTTATTTCTTCATCAATCTCATTTAAAGTTGTTTTTTTCAAAGTTAAATTTTCAAGTGTTTTAGCATCAAAAACTGGTTTTAAATTAAAACCTAAACCAATAGATATACATTGTTGAATTAAAGTTTTACCATCAATTAGAATAATTTGTCTAGATTTATCTTCTTCTGCAAATTCTTTTGCCCCTGATGGAAATTTTGCAGTTGTTATAAAAATTCCTTTATAATTTAAAGGCATTACACCTCTTAATTCACGCAAATCTTTTATTGAAATAGTAGACGATGGATTAAAGCACTTTGCTTGTACATAGTATTTCACTTCATCTAAATTTGACAATCCATTTATACCTAACTTTGTACAAGTTAAATCAATTCCGCCATCTCTTGATCTTTGTGTTACAACAACTTCTTCAAGACCTATTTTTTCTAAAAATAACTTTAGAAATTCTTCGAATTCATAACCATTGTCAAAAGAATTATATAATTGTTCAACACTATCTTTTAATTCACTATCTGATAATTCTATAATATTACTCATCAATTTCTATTCTCCTCTTGTAATTCATTACAACAATTTCTGTAACATTTCCACGTTTACTTGCTTGGCAATTTATCATTCTTTTTGCGTAAACTCTTTCAATATAAAATCCATTGTATAGATTATCGAAAAAATTATCTTCTTTATTAGTGTTTTTAGGATCTGAATTTGAAAGCATTAAAACGCATTTCTTTTCATTAAGTAATTTGTAATTTTTTGCTAGTTTTATTTGATCTTCATCATTAAATCCTGATTTGTCATAATTAGTAAAGGATGCATTTTCTATAAGTGGTCTGTAAGGTGGATCGAAATATATAAATGTTTTTTCATTTGCTTTTTCTAATACTTGTTCATAACTCCCAAATGTAATTTCAACTTTTTGTAATATTTTAGAACACAACAGTAAATTATTTTCATCACAAATTAATGGATTTTTATATTTTCCATGCGGAACATTAAATTTTCCTTCCTTATTAACTCTATAAAGTCCATTAAAGCAAGTCTTATTTAAAAATATAAAATCAGCGCATTTTTCATAATCTAAATGACCATTTAAATGAATTTCATTATACCTATTTCTAACTTTGTAAAAATATTTAGATCTATCTTCACTTTCTAAATAATCTTTTTCTAAAAGTTTTAAATGGTTAATAACTTCTACAACATTAGCTTTCAAACAACGATAACAATTTATAAGTTCTTTATTAATGTCATTTATATATGCTATTTTGATATTATAGTTTTGTAAGATATGGAAAAGTATTGCGCCACCACCAACAAAAGGTTCAATGTATGTATCAATCGCTCCATTTTTTAATTCTTGTGGTAATAATTCATCAAAAGTATTTATTAATTGGCTTTTCCCACCAGCCCATTTTAAAAATGGTTTTGCAATATTTTTACACATTGTGATCCTCCTTGATAAGTTCCATTATCTCGGATATATCACAATTAAGCACTTTACATATTCTTAAAAGAACATCTAAACTAACTTGTTCATTTTTACCAAGTTTTGCTAGTGTTGAAGTCCCTATATCTGCTTTAAGCCTTAATTCAGTTTTTGTCATGTTTTTATCTATAAGTTGTTTCCATAATTTGTTATAAGAAATAGCCATTTTAAATACCTCAAAAATTTAATATATCCATAATATACATCAAAAATATAAAAAATGCAACAAAATGTTCGTCTTATGAAACAATTTGTTGCATATAATTAATCAAATAATATCGATTTACATCTCTAACTCTCCGCCACTATGTACCCAACTGAACACCTTAGTTTAGTTGGGTATTTTTTATTTTTATTTGATATATGTACATATTAACTTCAATATTTGTTGTTATTTTTATTAACTATGATCAATTCAAAGTTAAAATTTGCTTAAATTTATCTAATATACAAAAATATGCGACATAAATTATCGTTATGCTGCGTACAGTTCTGTAATAATTAAGATTAATATACGGAAAAACATTCATAATGCTATAAACAAAAAAAACTGACAAGGTGTTTTATCAGTTTCACTTGGCGGAACAATGATAACACAACTAATGTGTCAAAGTTCGTCAGGATTATCGAGCAAAATGCTTAAGATTTTCTCTCTGCTGTTGGCTTGTGATTGTGCTATCCAACACGCAAATAATTTTATTAAATACAATTTAACACAAGCAATTGAAAATAGAGTAGTTATTATATCAAAGTTTGTTACCAAAGAGGAAGTCTTGAAAAATAGAGTAATCGAATTAAAAACAAATGAAGATAAAAAGAAAAATAATTCTAGTAATAGTGAAAATGATATAGAAAATAAAACTAATTTAGAAGTAAATCATAAAGAATAAAATAACAATATTAATTATTGTCAATAACACCCACATAAAAATATAGATACAAGTTTGTTATTTCACTATCTCTGTATGCAATAATCAGCTTAATATCATATGACGGATTTGTAGTACTAAGTGAAACAATTTTAAAATTATCTATATTTTCGGTTGAAAAATATTTATTTTTATAATATCTTAAAGATTCATTAGCAAAAAATTCTTCACATTTGAAATTGGTTTCTCTTAATAATTGTGATATATGTGAGTTATTTATAAATTTGTCAATATAATACATTTTAATATCATTTTGTGATAAAAATTCTTTTATATTTGTTTCAAACATATCTTCCTCCTAATTAAGATTATATCCATTTGGATTAACAATGTAAAACATTTGAAATTAATATTTCTATTGTATAAAATTTTCAATTTATAACTACAATTTGTGCCTAAATTGTGCCTAAAAACTTAAAAACGCAAATTATAGTATAATTTAATTAAAAAATACAACCATGTGTAGTGGTATTTTGCTAGGCGGAGAGCAAAAAAGTTTTTTAGCATTTATTAGCAAATAATGAAAAAGATATCTATTGATTATTTTAAGTATAAAATTTGTCATAAATTTTTATACAAACTGTTGCTTTTTCAAAATCTTGTGATATAATAGAAAATATAAGGAGTTAAAAATGATAAACATTTTCGCATTGACTTCATATTATTACTACTACATTTAGATTGCTATATGTAGAAGTTTTTGTGCGAAATAAAAATAAACATCTGTCATATAGCAATTAGCTGTGTGGCAGTTTTTCTTTTAAATAGAATGTCTGCCAAAATTATCAGTTTTGTTGTTGGCAGATTTTTTATTAAAAAGGAGAATGTATGTTTTTTATAAAAGCATACGCCCATATGGGCGTTAAATAACATTGAATTGAAATAAAAATATGATAAAATATTAAAGGAGAATATTATGTTTAATAAAAATGGATTCAAATTATTAGAAGAAAGAGGGTTTGTTTTTCAAACAACTCACAGAGATGAAATTAAAAAAATTTTAAATGAAAAACCTATAACATTTTACATTGGAATTGACCCGACAGCCGACGACTTGCATATCGGACATTTTTTCGGTTTGCGAATGGCAAGAATTTTGCAAGATTGCGGGCACAAATGTATTGTTCTTGTTGGTGGTGCTACTGCTCTTATTGGAGACCCAACAAACAAAAGTGATATGCGAAAAATGCTTTCAAAAGAAGAAGTTTCGAAAAATGCGGAAGAAATAAAAAGCATTTTAAATAGATTTGTTAAAACAACCGGCGATAATCCAGCAATAATTGTAGATAATGCTGATTGGTTAAAACCTATGGGTTACATCGATTTTATGCGTGAAGTTGGCGTTCATTTTAATATAAATGAAATGTTAACAAAAGATTTATATAAAAATCGTCTTGCAAAAGGTGGCTTAACTTTCATGGAAATGGGTTATATGCTTATGCAAGCTTTTGATTTTGTGCATTTAAACGATAAATATAATTGTATTTTACAAATCGGCGGATCGGACCAATGGGGAAATATTTGTGCAGGTGTTGAACTATCTCGAAAAATGAATTTTAAAAATGGTACCCCTCGCCCACTCATGATGGGTTTATGTTGCCCACTTTTGACAAATGCTGATGGAATAAAAATGGGCAAAACAGAAAAAGGTACATTATGGGTCAGTAGGTCAAAAACTTCAGCTTTTGAATTCTTCCAACATTTTGTAAATTGCTTAGATGCTGATGTAGAAAGATTGTTAAGATTTTTCACAGATTTACCAATTAAAGAAATTCAAGATATGTGCAAAGATGATATTGTTAAAGCTAAAAAGTTTATGGCTTTTAAAGTTACAGAACTTGTTCATGGAACAGATGAAACAACTAAAGCCCAGGAAACTTCAACGAATTTATTTTCAAGTGGTAATGCTACAGAAATGCCAACCGAAGAAATATCTTGTGAACAACAAATAAATATTATAGATTTTTTATCAAAACTTAGCATTATTAAATCAAAATCAGAAGCAAGAAGATTAATTGAACAGGGCGGTATAATTATTGACAATGAAAAGAAAACTGATGTAAATGAAATATTAGAACTAAAATCTGAACAAATTGTTAAAAAGGGGAAAAAAACATTTGTAAAAGTAAAAAATAAGATATAATGTTTATAAATTACAATATTTAACCAATTATAGTATCATTTTTCAATAAAGAAATTATTTAATTTGCCGTCCCTCCTTATATTTCTTTGCCTTTTTGAGTGTCTTTTGTAGCATAGTTTTCGTAGGAGTAAACGGAAGAAATTATTGCTGAAACAATTTAATATGTAATCGTATAAAGTTCATAAGACTAGGTTTTTAACCTGGTCTTTTTTTGTTGCAATCAAGAAAATTTCAATACAATATTTTCTTCTTTTTCGTTGACTCCTACTAAAAAAATAAAAGTAAAACAAACTCCTTACCAAACTATGCTACTTCGCCACTTTCGCCAAAAGGCAAATAAACATAAGGAGGTTAATAGTATGAAAAAAGAAAATGAAAAGTATTCACTAAGTAAAATGTATCTTAAAGAGTTTTCGCTAAATAATAGTGAATACGATATCACTTTCAATATCGTAGATATTGACATCGATAAAATGACTATTACTGTTGCTATTACAGATCAGGGCAAAATCAGTGTCAATAAATACGATTTGATAAGAGATAAAAACGACAATCTTTTCTTTAAGTATGGTCATCTATTCGGAAAAATCAATATTGATGACTTTGAAACAATTAATGATTAAAAGGAGTTTAAAATGAAATTAACATTACAAAACATTAAAAGATACTGGTATAAAAATCTTATCCGCAATGAAAAATATACCAGATACCCCTGAAGGTATAATTCTTGAAAGTTTACTTGAAGGTATGGCTGAATATTATTCGGCAGAATTATCTCAAAAGGTAAAACGCGGAATGAATCAAACTAGACAAAAAGGTAATTTTACCGGGGGATAATTTTATATGGATATAAAGTAGAAAACAAAAAAGTAGTTATTAATGAAGATGAAGCACAAGTCGTTAAAAATATTTATCTTGATTTCGCTTCTGGTAAATTAGTGACCGACATTTTAGCACAATTAAAAGAAAAATCTGTATTATATAGAGGAAAAAACTTTGGTAGAAATACTCTTTATAATTTTTTACGAAATGAAAAATTTAATGGAAGATATGTTTTTAATAACGGAGTATTTACTAATATTTATCCTAAAATCATTTCAAATGAACTTTTTGAAACCGTTAAATCTAAAATTGAAAGTAATAAATATGGAAAACACAAGCAAGATATTGTCTACTTATTAAAAATAAGTTAAAACGTGTATATTGTGATCATACCGTAAATTCGGATGCTGGAACTTCAAAAAGCGGGAAAATAAATAGATATTACAAATGCAGTGGAAAAAGAACAAATAAAAAATGTTCTTTAAAGCCTATTCGTAAAGAATTATTAGAAGATGTCGTTATTCAAACAACATTTAAAGCACTTGGGACAAACGACCTTATTAAAAATATTGCTGATAAAATTATTTCAATAAACTAAGAAAGAATTGCTAATGACTCCACTCTGTCTCTACTTAGTAAAGAATTAGATAAAGTGGAATCCTCAATTTCTAATATATTGTCTGCTGTTGATAAAGGCATTATAACCTCATCTACAAAAACTCATCTTGAAGAACTTGAAAATAAGAAAAAAGAAATCTCTGAACAAATTGCTATTAAAGCTACCAAAGAACGAATGAAACTAACACGAGAAGATGTTATAAAATACATGAAAACAGCCATAACAAAAAGTCCAAAGCAAATGATTGATTTAGTTGTGAAAAATATATTATTATACAATGACAAATTAGAAATATTTTTTAAGTATAATAGGAAACAAGAAGAAACAAATAAAAAAACGATTGTTTACTCTTCTCAACAAGATATAACAATTGGTATCCATCAAAAGAACGTAAAAATGGATATAAACTATTTTGTATAAAAAAATTACTATTTTTTAATAGTAATTTTTTGTAAAAATGTTACTATAATGTAATATTATTATTTATTA
>CALWTL010000023.1 GCA_944384445.1 uncultured Clostridia bacterium
AAATAAGGACGAAGCGTCCTTGCGTAAACTAAAAAAATTGCCGTTTGAGTTCAAACGACAATTGTTTGGCGGAGAGTGAGGGATTTGAACCCTCGCGCGCCTTTCGACGCCTACATCCTTAGCAGGGACGCCTCTTCGACCTCTTGAGTAACTCTCCATTTTTATTTTTTTAATTAGTATGTTTATTTCAAGATTTTATAGTGTAATTATTAAATCAATACTAATTAAAATTTTATGCTAAACGAGTTTATTATATCAAAAAAACTTTTCTTTGTCAACGTTTATATTTTACAATTTATAAAATTTTAAATTAAATTGTTATATTGTTTAAATTTACATTCAATTGAACTAATATTATATCTTATTTTATAAATTATATATATTTTTATTATAATTAATATTATTTAATTGATTGATGTTAAAGAATATTTTATGAAGCTTTATAATTATATATAGTTATTTTTAAAATTGAGTAAATATGCTAAAACATTATACATAAAAGTAAATGAACGTAAATAAAAAGTCACTTCATTTGAAGTGACTTTTTCCTTGCTATTGCAAGTTAGATTGCTATTATTCACCTAAACAATAATAACTTCCTGAATTTTGAGTCGCAGGGAATCTTTTACCTTTTTCAAGATAAAGGCTTCCGCCATTGTGACCCTGAGCATCAAATGCTACATAAGTAGCTGATTGAGGAACAGTTTCACCAGGTTTCCATTGTTTACTCTTTGACATATAGCACCTCCAGTGGTAGTATGAGTAAAGTATTGAATATTATTCATGCAATATGAATTAAATATAAATTTGCTTATGTTTTTAATATCATTATGTATAAATAATTAGTTATATTTTAATATATTTTTATTAAGTGAAAATGCATTACGTTTAAAAAAATATTTTATAAAATAATAAATTCCCATTATTAAAAATTTTTTATAAACTTTATAATTATTTAACATTAAAATAATTTTATATAAATGAATCGAACATTAATTTAATAATGTATGTACTATGGTTAAGATTGCAAAAAAATTAATGTTATGATATAATTAACTTATGATTAGAATTATTAATGTGCAGTCGTTATATTCGGCGTTATATAAGACTATTCAATTTTGTAAAGATTATTATAATGAGGAAATTGAAATAGTGGTTCCTGATAAACTTAGTTTATTTATGGAACGTTTTTTGTTTGAAAAATTGAACATATCTGCAAGTTTTAATATTAAAGTAAATACGTTTAATAGATTTGCAAAAAAAAATTGTATTATACCAAAAGATAAACAAATAACAAAAATAGGTAGTTTAATTTTAATATATAAAATTTTAAATGAAAAAGCAAATGAGTTTGAAATTCTAAAAAATAAGCGATATTCTTTTAGTTATGCAGAAGAAATTTATAATACAATTACTCAGTTAAAAGCATCAAAAATAAGTTTTGATGAAATGTATAATTTTGATTCAATAAATGAACAATTAACAAAAAAAATACATGACTTGGCTTTAGTTTATCAAAATTATGAATGTAATAAAGCTGGTTTATTAGATTCTTCAGATGTGTTTTTACTTTCATCAATGACAGTCACAGAAAATAGAATTAATAAAAAAATATTATTTGTTGGGTTTGATGATTTTACAGCGATTGAATATACAATTATTGAAAGATTGTCTCTAACATGTGAAGTGAATGTAATGAATTATTTTTCAAAAGCAAATAATAGAGCAATATACAATAATCAAGTTTATGATAAATTGAAGCATATTGCTTATTTGAATGAATTACAGTTTGAAGTAGAAAATCTTGAAAATCAAAATGATAATAAAGAAAATTTAAAGCAATTTTTGTCTAATAACTTATTTGGATACAAATCAATTAAGTATGTAATGGACAATGAAACTGTAAAAATTTATTCTGGAAAAGATTTTAATGATGAAATAGAGTTTGTAGCTAGAAGTATAAGAAAAAAAATATTAGATGGTAAAAGGTATAATAATAATGGAATAGCAGTATTTGATTTGCAGGGTAAAGAAGATATAATTAAAGAAATTTTTTCAAAATATGAAATAAATTATTATATAGATAGTAAATTTAGATTAAATCAAAGTGTTTTTTATAAATTTTTATTGACTTTATTAAAATTTAATCTAGAAAGTTATGATTTAGTTCATCTAATTGATTTGATAAATTCACCATTTTTTGTTAAAAAAACTGAAGATAAACGAGCGTTAATTGAAAAATTAAATTTAATAAAATTTAGAGGAATAAACATTAATAATATCAATGTAGATGAAAATTTAACTGAAGCAAGAAATGATTTGCAAAAATTTATAAATTCAATATTAATTAATAAAGAATCAAATATTATTGATTTTATTAATTTTTTGAATCATATAAATACTGTTTTAAAAGTTGATGACATTTTAGAAGAAATTACAAATAAAAAAATAGATATTTTAGAAAAAATAATTTTAACTAAATCAAAAGATGTAATATTAAATTTGTTAGAAGATGTTAATAAGTTTTGTCCTACTGCAGATTTAAATATGATTTATGATATATTTTTAAATATTGCAAATGTTGTAGGTATTAACAATTTGCCTCAAACAATAGATGCTGTAAAAGTAATTGATGCAAATGATTGTATGGAAATTTTTGATGATTTATATTTAGTAAATTGTAGATTTGAAAATGCTCCTAATTTAAAATATGATTGTGGTATTATTTTAGATAATGAAATTGAAGAATTAAATTTCAAAAATAAATTATCTCCAACAATTGCTCATTTTAATAAATTAAAAAAGTTAGAGTTATATAATGAGAGTTTAATGTTTGAAAAGAATTTGATTATAACTTATTCTCATAGTATGAGTGATTTGATAAAAGAATTATCTTCAAAATTACAAGTAAAAGTAGGAGAAAAACTTTTAGATTTACAACCATTTAGTAATCTTGAATTCGGGAAATATATTGCACTTTCAAAATGGGATTATTTAGAATTTTTATCAAAATTTAACCATAATAATAAATTTTTTACACAATTTTATAATAATTTTAAAAATTTTTCACAAATTTCAAACGAGAACAAGCAGATTTATGATGAATTAAAGACAATTTCAGCCTCTCAACTTGAAAATTATTTTAAATGTCCATTCTATTATTTTTTGAATAATATTTTGAAAATTAAACCAACTATTAAAAGTGATATTCAATCTCTTGATGTAGGAAATATTTTGCATGAAATACTATATTTATATTACAAAAAAAATAAAAAAGTAGGTGATATATACAATTTTTGTAAAGACGAAATTTTTAAAATTGTAGATAAAAATGAGAGATTAAAAATCAATATTAACAGCCCTATATTAATAAATTTGATAGATGAAGCAATGCGAGTTATTAATGGTTTAAATTATATTGATGAAAATACGTTATTTAAACCTTTGTATTTTGAATACGAATTTAATAAGGATAAATCTTTACAATTAAAAAATGTAAATTTAATTGGTAAAGTTGATAGAATTGATTGTTATGATAACATGATTAGAGTTATTGATTATAAATCTGGAAAAGCGGAAGCTAGTTTGAAAGAATTATTCTATGGAAATAAATTACAATTATTTTTATATTCTATAGCTATTGAAAACACTTTGAAGAAACATACAA
Organism: uncultured Clostridia bacterium; assembly: GCA_944384445.1. Lineage (GTDB taxonomy): Bacteria > Bacillota > Clostridia > Christensenellales > UBA1242 > Onthoplasma. Next base: position 3,668 of record CALWTL010000023.1, read on the forward strand.
TCGGAGGTTTTTATTTACCTCTTCATAATACTTTTACACGTGAAATTGTAAATACATATAGTTTAAAAGGATTTTTTGAAAATGAAAAAGAAGTAGTACAAGCATTAGATTTTAGAATGCGACCAGGAGATAAAAGTGACATTGTAAATATAAAAATGAATAAGGACAGTCTTGCAACAAGGACAATTGGATACAAAGAGTTGACATTTGATGAAATGAAAAGTCTAAAAAATTATACATTAGATGTTGTAAATAATGCAGTTGATGAAATAAAGTCAGGTTATATTAAACCATCTCCTAGTGATATAAGTAAACCATGTGAATATTGTCCGTATGTACATGTGTGCATGAGAGAAACTAATGGTATAAAATATAGAAAGTCTAAAAAAATATTACCATTTAGTTTTAAAAAGGAAGAAGTATGAAAAGATTTGAAGAAATACAACAACAAATTTTAGATTCAACAGAAAAAAATCAGTTGGTAAGTGCCGGGGCTGGGAGTGGTAAGACTACGGTAATGATTGAAAAAATATCAAATTTGATTTTAAAAGAGAACGTTGATATTGATTCAATTTTAGTTGTGACTTTTACTGTACTTGCTGCAGAAGAAATGAAAGATAGATTAAATAAAAAATTAATTGACGAATTAAATAATGTAGAGAATAAAGAATCTTTATTGTCAATTATTGAAAAACTAAAAACAGCAAGTATAGATACTATTGATGGATTTAGTTCTAAAATTATAAAAAAATATTTTTATGAATTAAATATTTCTCCTAATATTGAAATTGTTAGTGAAGCAACAAAAGATTATTATTTATCAAATGCAATGAAAAAGACTTTTGAAGAAATTGAAAAGTCTGATATGATAAATATACTTTTAGACTTTTATGGTGGAAATAAAAGAAATTTAGATAATCTAAAAGATATGATATTAAATTGTTATTATAATGTGATAAATATTGAAAATTATGAAAATTTTTTAAAAAATGCAGAAAATGAATATATTGATAGTAAAAAATCAGAATTTATAATAAATGATTATTTAAATAAAAAAATAAATTTTTTATCTAAAACTATAAAAAATAGTATAGGAGAGTATTCTAACGAAATATCAAATAAATTGAAAGAATTAGTTTTTGAATTAGATAAAATTAATAAAAATTTAAGTTTAAAATCTAATTTAAATTGTTTATTTAAGTTAAATTTCCCTAAATTTACTAATAAAAATATACAAGAATATATAGGGTTAAAAGATATTCAAAATTTAATAAAAAATATTAATGAATTGAAAAATGATTTTGAAAAAAATGGGATTGATGAAAATTATGATTTAAAAAATAATAAAATTTTAATTTATTTTCAATATTTTTTAAAAATTTTAAAAAAATTTATTAATAATTATAATAAATTAAAAGAAAAAAATAATTTATTAGATTTTAATGACTTGAATAGACGTATGCTTGATTTATTAAAAAATGAAAACATAAAATCAGAACTTCATAATAAATACAAATATATTTTTATTGATGAGTATCAAGATGTTAATCCATTGCAAGATTCATTAATAAAACAAATGGTTGGTGCTGATTGTAAACTTTTTGTAGTTGGAGATGTTAAACAATCAATTTACGGATTCAGGGGAGCAAGTCCAGAAGGGTTTAATAGCAAATATGATTTATATAAATCTGATATGAGTTTAGGAAAAGCATTTGATATGAATATTAATTTTCGCTCAAATCCAATAATATTAAATTTTATAAATGAAGTATTTTCTAAACTTATGACGAAAGAAAATGGTGATATTGACTATGTTAAAGATGCACTTATACAACCAAAACGTACAGACATAATAGATGATAAAGTAAAAATTTTGCTAATTAATAATGAGAAATTTTCAGAAATTGATTCAGGTTTATATAGTGTTAAAAATGACGAATCTGCTAATATGGATAATTGTTCAGATGTAAAAATAAAAGAAGCAGGATTAGTTCTTAAGACAATTACAGAATTAATAGGTACAAAATTTTATGATGCTAACATGCGAGAATATAGAAAATTAAAATATTCGGATATTGCAATTCTTACCCGTTCAGAAAAAGATGAAAATGCACAAATTTTAATTTCTTTATTAAAAGAAAATTCAATACCTTTAAATATAAATAACAAATTAGAAACTAATACTAACGAATGCATTAAATTAATTATGTCTATTTTAAAATGTGTAGTGGGAAGTGCAGACCAAGTCGATTATTTAGCAACTTTTTTAGCTACCACAGATTTAACTATAGATGACTTAATACAAATACGAGATACTAATTTAACTTTCATTGAAAATTTAAAACTTAATGAAAATAATGAAAAAATAAAATTAGGATTTGAAATTTTAGATAGAATAAAAGATGCAAGTTATACAAAGACTAATAGTGAATTGATACGATTCATTTTAAATGATTGTAAATTGCGTTATTATATTTTGATTAAAGAAAATGGCGTGCGTGAATTGGCATTAATTGAAGAATTTTTAAATAAAATTACTCAATTTGAAGATTCGTTAAATTTAAATGAATTTATTGATATTATTGAAACAAACGTAAACACAGAATCAGATTTTGCTACAATTGATAATGAAAATAGTGTGACAATTCAGACAATACATAAAAGTAAAGGATTGGAATATCCTGTTGTTATTTTATATAACTCTAGCAAAACATTTTCTTATTTAAGAGAAAATGATTCTATTAATTTTAATTCAGATATGGGACTAGGAATGGATTATTTCGACATTTCAAATAGAATCAAAATGTATGGATTAGTAAAATATGCAATAAATTTAAAAAACTTAGACAAAGGTTATAAAGAAGAATTGCGTTTATTATATGTAGCAATGACCAGAGCTAAAAATAAGTTAATAATTACAGGACAATACTCACCTAAGATATTTGAAAATAAACAAATTAATAAATCTTCATATGCTCAAATGTTGCTATCTTGTTTTATTGAAAATTTAAAAGAAGGAAACAATTCATTTGATAATTGTGAAATTAATTTTTATAATGATATTGAAATATTGGACAATCCTCAGGACAAAACTGAAACAGTTGTAGAATGGATAAATAAAGATTTTGTATATTCGGAAAAAAACAAATTTAACATTTGTCTAAAAAATACAGTCACTGGTTTAAACAGTGAATTGTCACAAACAAAACAATTTTCTACAAAACAATGGTTAAATCCAATAACTCAATATTCTTCAGATGAAGATAAAGTTGAAATTGGTATTCATTATCATTCAGCACTAGAAAAATTAGATTATACAAAAGCTTATGAAAAAAATACTGATTTTGAAGATATAGATTACAAATATATTGAAATGGCACATAATGTCATATCTAAGTTAACTAAACAAGCTATTAATATAAAAAAAGAAGCGGAATTTATGATGTATGTCCCATATAACGAAATAGTAGATAGCGAAATTAATGACAAGGTATTAGTTCAAGGGGTAGTTGATTTGATTATTGAAAATAAAGATAGCATTACAATAATTGATTATAAATTTTCGCGTTTAAATGTAATGATTTTAAAAGAAAAATATTTAGAACAATTGGCTTTATATAAAAAAGCTGTAGAAAGTGCATTTAATAAAAAAGTTGACCATGTGTTCATTTATTCAATTATGACAGGTGAGTTATTCTAGCGGAATATTCTCTTCGTTTTGAATTGTTATTTCATAATTTTTTAACAAGTCTAAATACTCTTGCCACATATATTCTCTTATAGGTATTGGTTTATGATTATCAAAATATAATACTAAAGCAGGGTATATATGATGATATTTTGAAAAGATACTAGCACTTATACAGTGATTTGTTTTTATTAGATTTTTAGCACGTGCATGGTAATTATAATACATGATTTTAATATGTGCATTTAATTTATTTATAAACTTAAATTTTAAAATTTTCAGAACTTAATTAAATCATATCTTAAATTTAAGATTATATAAGATTATATTAGGATATAACAAATTTTTAAAAATGTTATATATAATTTTATTAATGATATATATCTAAGAAATTATAAATGCATAGTTTATCATTTGAAAATATGCCCATGATTTACTTATAAGACGTAAAAAAACACCTTTGATAAGGTGTTCATATTTACATATTTGAAATTTCAATAGTTCCAGTTTCTTGATAGTTTTTGATAATATTATCATAATCTTTTTTGATAACTATGAATCGATATACAAAGAAACCTGCAACTATAAGAACGAATAATGTCATTATTACATAGTGTATTGGTGTAATTGAAAATATAAATGCGTTAGGACCACCGAATACAATACTCTTTGCTGTTAAATTTTCACATTCAGCTTTTGTGTATAAATTGTTTCCTGTCCCAGACCATGATTTTTCTTCTTCATTGTAGCAAACGACAAAATATTGATCTTCACTTTCTTCTATACAATAAGCAGTAGTCTTATCACTATAAAAGACTGCTACATTACTATGATTTCTTATAGCATTCAATTCTATAGCATAAATCATTCCTTCCATTAATATTATTGCCAAAAATGCGGCTAAAATCGCTGAAATGGTTTTTAATGTCATTTCAACAAATTCACGTTTTCTCATTTTCTTTATGAATTCCATAAAGCACTCCTCATGATAATAATATACAAAATTAAATGATTTGTCAAAGATTTTAAATTAGTTTCTTTACTTTTTTGTCACTTTATGATATATTTCTTTTATGGAAAAATCTGAAATTTTAGATAATTACTATAAAAATGCCTTAGTTTTAGCTTATCTTGGAGATAGTGTATTCACTTTAATGGTCAGAAAATATTTAGTTGAAAATTATAATTATAAACCAAAAGAACTAAATAAAATGGCAAATTCAATTGTATGTGCAAAGTCACAAGCTGAGTTTATGGAAATCATAAAAGATAGATTAAGTAATGATGAATTAGATATAGTAATGAGAGCTAGAAACAGTCATATTAATACCAAAGCTAAACATAGCACACTTCAAGAATATAGTTTAGCAACTCAATTCGAAGCATTAATTGGTTATTGGTATTTAAATCATAATACAGTAAAGTTAAATGAACTGTTTGAAATTATTAAGGAGAAATTATGATAGTTGAAGGAATTAATGTTATTCGTGAGTTATTAAAAGCTAATTCTAAAATAGACAAAATTATAGTTGAAATTGGGAAAAATCAGGAGATTAATGAAATTGTAAATTTAGCAAATAAAAATAATGTAATGGTAGAAACTGTTGATAAAAAGCAGTTGGAAAGAATTACAAAATCTAAGACTCAAGGGGTGATTGCTTTTGTACCAAATTTTAAATATTCTGAACTAAAAGACATATTTACGTTGGCAGAAAACAAAAATGAAAAGCCTTTTATTGTGATTTTAGATGGAATTGTTGATCCACACAATTTAGGAGCAATAATTAGAACGTGTGAGTGTGCTGGAGTACATGGTGTAATTATACCTGAAAATAGAGCGTGCGATGTTAATGATACGGTTTATAAAACTAGTGCAGGTGCAGTTTCTCACATGTTAATTGTTAAAGTTGTAAATTTGTCTAGAACCATTGATGAGTTAAAGAAAACTGGAGTTTGGGTGTATGCACTTGAAGCAGGTAGTAAACGAATTTATGAATGTGATTTTAGTTATCCAACTGCTTTAGTGATTGGTAGCGAAGGTAAAGGTGTGTCTAGATTAATAAAAGAACATTCAGATGAAATTGTATCAATTGATTTATACGGAAAAGTAAATAGCCTTAATGCTTCAAATGCTGCAGCTATTGCAGTTTATGAAGTGGTAAGACAAAGGAGAATTGATTTTGGAAGAAATTGATATTAATCAAGAGATTAAGCGTGCTCAATCGCATGATGAACAGGCAATGGAAAATCTATTGCGTGTTTTTAAACCTAAAGTTATCGCTATTTCACGTGAATATTTTTTAATTGGGGCAGATTTTGACGATTTATTACAAGAAGGTATGATAGGATTATACAAAGCCATTAATATTTATGACCCTGACAAAAATCATAATTTTAGTGCTTTTGCTTCGCTTTGCATTCATCGTCAATTGCAAAATGCTGTAAAAAATGCAAATAGAAAGAAAAATTCGCCATTAAATTCATATGTACCTATCAAATATTTTGATGGCTCAAACACTAGTGATGATGACAAAGTGAATAAATTAGTAATTGTTGATGATGATAGTGATATAGAAAAAAATTACATTGATAAAGAAATGAATGCAATTGTAATTAGCAAAGTCCAAAATTTATTAACTAAGGAACAATTTAAAGTTTTGAAAATGTTTATAAATGGTGATTCCTATGAGAATATAGCAAATTCTTTAGGTGTAAGTAAAAAGAAAGTTGATAATTTACTTCAAGCAATTAAAAAAAAATTAAGAAGCATAAAGGGAGAATTATAAATGAATTTAGCACTTTATAGAGAATTTAGGCCAAAAAATTTTGATGAAGTAATTGGACAAGATTTTATTGTCAAAACATTAAAAAATCAAATTAAAACTAATAGGCTTACTCATGCTTATCTTTTTTGTGGTCCTAGAGGAACTGGTAAAACCAGTTGTGCTAAAATTTTTGCAAAAGCAGTAAATTGTACTCATTCTATTGATGGAAATCCATGCGGTATGTGTGCAGAATGTGTTGCATTAAATGAACCTAATACCGATATCATAGAAATTGATGCCGCTTCTAATAATCGTGTAGAAGAAATTAGAGATTTGCGTGAAAAGGTAAATTTCCCACCACTTATTGGCAAATATAAAGTTTATATTATCGATGAAGTACACATGCTTACTGATAGTGCGTTTAATGCACTTTTGAAAACACTTGAAGAACCACCAGAATATGTTATTTTCATTTTGGCAACTACTGAAATCCACAAACTTCCTGCTACGATTTTATCAAGATGTACTAGATTTGATTTTAGATTAGTACCAACTAATATATTGTGTGACCACTTAAAAAAAGTTTTTGATAAAAGAAATATTACTTATGATGAAAAAAGTATTTATCTTATTGCAAAAGCAGGCGAAGGCAGTGTTCGAGATATGTTATCTATTGCTGACAGTATTGCATCATATTGCGATTATAAAATTGATTATGTCTCAGCAGAAAAAGTGATTGGTTTATCAGATAAAGATAGTATAAAGAATATATTAACGGCAATATTTAATAGAAATATTAATGAAATATTTAAAGCTATAAAAGATGCTGTTGGTATGGGTAAAAATATTCAAGTATTGTGTAAAGAAATGTCCGATTTTATAAAAAATCTCATTATGATAAAATCAGGTGTGACAGATTATGAAATATTGGATATTGTCCCTGGAGAATTTAAACAATATGCTGACATTGCTGAACTGTTTGATATGAATTATTTAAAAAATGCATTTTCTAAGTTTGCACAAATTGAATTAGAATTAAAATATAGTTTAAATCCTGAAAATTTATTTGAATCATCTTGTTTGGAATTATTAAATTTTTCAGAAAATAAGAATATAAATTCTGATTATTCTAATAAAACACAGAATATAGATAAAGTACAAAAATTAAAAGATACAAATATTGATTTAAAATCTATTAATAATAAATCAAGTTTAGAATTTGATGATAAATTGAAAAAATCTAATGATTTAAAAAATGAAACTTTAATTCAAAATTCAAATATAGATAAAATTTGGGGAAATGTCCTTCTAAAAGTAAAAGAAAATAACTTATTTGCTTTATCAAATGCTCTTACTACAGTGGTTAAAGTGGAAGAATTAAATCACAAATTGATAATTCATACAAATGATTTAAGTAGTTATGAAATGATTGACAATAAAGAGCGAATTGATGTATTATTAAAACTAGTAAAATTGTTTGATGATAGCATTGAAATGATTGAAATAGAATATGATAAAGAAAATGCATCTACTCAAGATATCAAAGACAATTTGAAAGATGTATTTAAATCAAAGATTAAATTTAAGGAGTGATTATGGGACATGGATTCAATGGATTTGGTGGCGGAATGAATATGAATGCATTAATGCAACAAGCGAAAAAAATGCAAGACCAAATGATGAAAGCTCAAGAAGAATTGGATAATGCTGAGATTATTGGCAAAGCAGGCGGAGAGATGGTGACAGTTATAATGAATGGCAAAAAGGAAATAAAAAGCATTAAATTGGCAAAATCGGCAGTTGATCCAGAAGATATTGAAATGTTGGAAGATTTAATTATGGCAGCTATTAATGATGCAAATTCAAAAGCTGAGGAGCTTTCAAAAGAAAAAATGGGACCAATGGGTAATCTTGGCGGTTTGATGTAATGAACCAAATAGATTCATTAGATAGATTAATAAATGAATTTTCTCGCTTACCAGCAGTAGGTAAAAAAACTGCACAAAGGTATGCCTATTTTTTGTTAACAATGAGTGAAAATGAAGTTAAAGATTTCGCAGATGCTATGATTTCAGCAAAAGAAAATATTCATTATTGTAAAATCTGTGCAAACTTTACTGACAAAGAAGTTTGTGATATTTGTTCGAAGCCAGACAAAGAACCTATTATATGCGTAGTAAAAGAGCCTAAAGATGTATCAGCTCTTGAAAAAGTGCGAGAATTTAAAGGAAGCTATCATGTCTTGCATGGTGTAATTAATCCGCTTGAAGGAAAAGGTCCAAATGATATAAATATTCGTTCTCTATTAGAACGCGTAAAAAATGAAAATATTAAAGAAGTAATAGTTGCAACTAATCCTGATGTAGAAGGTGAAGCAACAGCAATGTATATTGCCAATTTATTAAAACCTTTGGGAATAAAAGTGACTAGAATAGCTCAAGGTATATCAATGGGAAGTGAACTAGAATTTACTGATACTATGACACTATCTAAGGCTCTTAGTTCAAGACGCGAGATGTAAATATATCAAATTTTATAATCTACCTAATAGGTAGATTTTTTTTACCATATAATAAAAATAAAAATTTTTTAGTAGATTGTTATTTGCCAACATAAAATCATATTTTATTTGCTCTATATAAAGACTATAAGTTATATAATGGAATTATTAAATAAGTTATTATTTTTTTATTTTTTACACAAAATATTGTTGAAATTTGTTTAAATAAAAAATAAATTGAATTAAAATGGCGTTATTTGTTTTGATTTTTTT
>CALWTL010000024.1 GCA_944384445.1 uncultured Clostridia bacterium
GTTTCCACCTAAATTGTCGGTATTCTTTACCTGATAAGGTGGGGGTCGGTGGTTCGAGTCCACTCATCTCTACCAAATTTGAGAGCAAAGATTGCTCTCATTTTTTTTGTGTAAATAAAAAGTTCGACGAACTGTCGAACTTTTTTCAAATTTTAACATTTATTTTATTCATTAATTTTTGTATTTTGATTCAAAAACTTTAATTAAGGCTGGACTAAACATTTTTAAAGTTATATTTTGTCCAAGGACCTTTCCAATTTCTTTATTTTCCTGCGAACCTATTTTGCTGTGCATATCACTTCCAGCACTATATTCCATGTTGTGATTTATGGCAAAATTATATAATTTGTTTTGTGCTTCTATAGTTTGACGGTTATTAAAAACTTCAATTCCATCTAAACCTATTTTATTTAATTCAAGTATCATCTCTTTAAGATTGTCTAAATCAAAATCATTGTCAACATATTTCATAGGATGCGCCAAAATTGTAACAGCACCACATTGCTTTGCAAGTCTAAATAAGTCATTTGCTGACACACTTGTTCTTTGCTTATCCGGAATATCTTTTGTGAATTGATAGTAAGCATCTTTTGGAGAATTTGCCAGTTTTAACTGAGTCAGAAAATTGTTTAATCTTACTTTATCAAAATAGCCATTTTCTTTTTCAAAATTTTCTATATCTTCTCTTGATATTCTTAAGCCAAAATTTTGACATACTTTATCAATCATTTCTTCAAAAATTTTTATATCATCTTTGCGAAAATTTGCAAAAAAATGATTGATATAATTATTGTCAAGATTAAAGCCATACATTAAAATATGTAAATTTTTTCCATTAAACTCGACATCACACTCAAAACCATTTATTATAAGCAATCCAGTACAATCAATACTTTGTAATAGTTTGTATACATCAATATTATTATGATCGGTAATGGAAAGAATTTTTATTTTGTTTTCTTTGGCTTTTACAATTAAAGAATTTGTATCGAGCCCGCCATCAGAACAATTTGAATGAACATGCAAATCACACCTTATAGTTTTGTCCTTGAAAAAGTTTTCTCGTTCAAAAAGATTAGCACTTGATTCAAATTTTTCTCCAAGTTTTTTGTCCTGTTTTATATACTTTAACTGTTCTTTATGTAATGAATCAGAATAACCAGATATTAATACTTTTTTCATATTACAATTTTCTCTACTTTTTCAATTTATCTAATAAATCACTGTCACAAACATTAATATATTTACCTTCAATTTTCACATACCTACTAAATTTAATTTGATTCCCTTTGACACTTTTACAGAATTTATAAAGTTTATTGTCATCTATTTATTCAGTCTAATCATAAGTTATTTCCTTTTTCCTTATTCTTTCTATAATATCATCTGCTTGTGCTGTATTTATTAAAATTATTATATCAAAATTAGATTGCTTAAGCAAATCTTTTAGTTCGTTTGTCATTTGGACATTGATAGAATAAGTCTCAAACACGTATTTATATCAATAATTTATATCTGACCAAAAGTTTTTTATTAAATTGACAATAATTGTTTTTACCCTGTCATCAAAATATTGAGCTCAATATAAAAACACTGTATTCGTTAATACAGTGTTTATTATCGTATTTAACTGTTTATACGTTTATTTATATATATAATTTTTATTTTTTTAACTTATTTATAAGTTTTTATTTATGACAAATTTTTAATTAAAATTAAATTAAAAAATTAAAATATAATATATTTTATTTTTATAACATCTATTTATTTAGTGTTTTTATCTCTATTTTTATTAATATCTTTAGGACATATCTTTTCTATTAATTTATCAAATTCTATATTCATATAATTATTAAATTCAAATAATGTCATATTACAACTCCATCTTATTTATATCATCAATAGTGGTATCCTCATCATTTTTTATCTGACTATTTATTTCTTCTAATTTTTTTTGCATTGTTTCTTTGATTACCTGCTCTATTTCTTGTAATTTTCTATCAAAACTTTTTTTAACTTTATCAGGAACGTAATCAACATATCCATGTTCTTTACATATTTGATTATAATGTTTTATTAATCTTACATTTATAATCTTTAGCAATAATGCTCTAAGGTGTCGATTTAAAAAGATATTTGCTGGTAAATCTTCTTTTTTAATTTTGCCTGCACCATATAATATAAGTGCTTTAACGCTTTCTTTTGAAATTTCAGTTATTACCTTTGGAATCGCTGCTATTTGTTCTTTTGATAAATTAGATGAATATCTACTATTAGCTGCAAGCATGTTTATAAACTTTTGTGGAATTGCTGACTTTTGTTTTATTGATAAATCACTTAAATCTCCACCATTTGCCGCACGTTGATTAATTAGCTCTTGTGGAATCGCTGACTTTTGTTTCTCTAATAAAAGACCTAAATCTCCACCATTTGCCGCACGTTGATTAATTAGCTCTTGTGGAATTGCTGATATTTGCTCTTTTGATAAATGACGTAAATCTCCACCTTTTGACGCACGTTGATTAATTAGCTCTTGTGGAATTGCACTTATTTGCTCTTCTGATAAATTACCTAAATAACCATTCTTTAATATATATTGATTGATATCTTCTTGCGGAATCGCTGACTTTTGTTTTTCTGATAAACAATCTAAACCTTCACCATTTGCCACACGTTGATTAATTACATCTTGTGGAATTGCTGATATTTGCTCTTTTAATAAATTACCTAAATAACCACCATTTGCTACATATTGATTAATATATTCTTGTGGAATTGCACTTATTTGCTCTTCTGATAAACCTATTAAATCTCCACCATTTGCTACACGTCGATTGATATCTTCTTGCGGAATCGCAGACTTTTGTTTTTCTAATAAATCTATTAAATCCCCACCATTTGCCGCACGTCGATTAATATATTCTTGCGGAATCGCTGACTTTTGTTCTATTGATAAAAAACTAAGATCTCCACCATTTAACGCATATTGATTAAAATCTTCTAGTGAAATTGCTGAATTTTGTTCTATTGATGAAAAACCATAATCCAAACCACTAGCCACTCGTTGATTGATAATTTCTTGTGGAATTGCACTTATTTGCTCTTTTGATAAATAACTTAAATAACCACCATTTAATATATATTGATTGATGTCTTCTTGCGTAATTTCCATTATTCCCTCCACCTTTTAAAAATATTTTACCAAAAACATTTTATTTTGTCAATATTTTATTAAAAAATAAGATATTGACAAAATATATAGATTCTATAATTATTTTTGAATTATATTCTAGTGTTATAATAAAATTTATGCTATAAAAATATAATAATAAATATATGAAATATAAAAATTATTTCAAAATTGTTTATAGTGAATTGTTAATTTATATAAAATTTGTTGACATTAAATATTTATTTATAGTAATTTATTTATAAATAAAGGAGGATTTTGTTAAATGAAAAAATTTCTATCTAAACTTGCCACTATGATTACCTTATTATCTTTAGCTGTAATCGGTTTACTATTTTATGTAGTAATGCTAGTTCGTCCAGTTAGTTATGGAATGACTTATAGTTATACTAAAACTCTAAATGCTGAAGAAGCTGCAGTAGAAGGAGTCGCTGAAGGGACAGAACAAACACTAGAGATAACTATAAAAAATGATACAAAAGCAAAAATGAAAATGATATCTAACGGAAAAGTTCAAGATGATTTTGAAATTTGGATTATTCGCAACGGAAATAAAATAGCACTTATATTAAATGAATTGACAGATGAAGAATACAATGCTTCGGTAGAAGAATTAGAAAAAAATAAAGACTATAATAATGAATTTTGGAATGAAGGAAATATTATGCCTTGCTTTGAAATTAATTCATTTATGATGTCGCCTTATGGTATTGCTTCTACAAGTGGAATTATGACCTTAATTTGTAATAACGAAATAATTTTTGCATCAATATTTGGAGTAGTAGAAATTGCCTTAATTACATTTGGTATATTATCTATTATATTTTACAAAAAATACAAAAATAATAAAAATCAAATATCTCAAGAAATAAAAAATTCTTAATCTAATAATGTAAATTAATAAAAAAATGCATCGAAATTGATGCATTTTTTATTTATTTTTTACTAGTAATTTTTTTAATATTTTTTATATAAGTATCAAATATTTTATTAATTTCATTAATTACTTTTAATGCTTCAGATTTAGACATTTTTCCCCTCCTCATTAATCAAAGCAGAATTCAATTCACTAGAAATTTCATCTAATTTATACATCGCATTTTTTATTTCATGTTTTATTTTTTTTTGTTCTTCAAATTTTTGTTGTTCTTTTATTTTTTGCTCTTCTTCTAATTTTTGTTGTTCTTCTTTTTGCTTTTTTAAAATAGATTTAACTATATTGTTTCTTTCTACAATAATTTTTATTTTTTCTGTAACAGTTTTTAAATATTCATTTACCTCTGATTCATCATATTTATCTTTTTTCTCTTTACTTGCAATTTGTTCTATAAATGATTTATAATAAGAAGTAATGTAATTTCCAATTTGTGAAAGTGATTCAAGATTATTTATAGTGCTTATTATTTTAATAAATTTTTCATTAGCACCATAATTATCACGTAAAATATCATCTATTTCATCTTTAGTAAATACACAAGGAAGAATTACTTTTCCTGTTAAATCATATTTTCCATATTTTGCATTATTATAAAATTCTAATCTACTAATATTTTTAGAAATTTCTTTATTATATTCATACACTTCTATAAGATTTCTTTCATCATCAAAAATCGTTATTTCAGCATAAAGACAAGGAACTATTTCTTTACCTGTATTGCTTATGACTCCCATTTTATTATTTAAGCTAACATAATAATATTTTTCAGTAGACGATTTTTCGATTCGATCATATACACATGGGATGATTTCTTTTCCAGTTATATCTAAAATCCCATATTTATCGTGATATTTTACTTTATATTTTTTATCGAAATAAACAATTTCTTGATAGTTAACTGGCAAAATAATATTCCAATTTGTTAAATCTACTCGTCCTTCCAATTCGTAGGTCTTTAATATACCTTGTTCAAGATCTATATCAGTATATTCACAAGCAAGAAGTTCTTTTCCTGATTCAGCATCAAAACATCCATATAAATTTGATGATCTGACAATAAATATTTTACGTTTATTTACAAAATGGGTTTTAATTTCATCATATGCACATGGAACTATTACTTTTCCTGTTTCATCAATAACACCTGTTTTTTCTTGTTTTTTAACTAAAAAATCGAATGTTCTATCTGTTATTTCATCATATTCACAAGGAATTATCACTTTTCCTGTTTTATCAAAAAGACCCATTTCCCCTTGTTTTTTCACTAAAAACTTATCTATTTTGTCAATAATTTCATCAAAAGGACCAAATTGATTACCTAAATTATCAACTAATACCATTTTATCATTAAATACTTTTTTAATTTCCATAATTTACCCATCCTTTCGCTTTGTTGAATTATACAGAAAATAAATAAATTTGTCAATATATATTTCATTAAATAGATAATATTAACTGTACATAAATACAAATCAAATGTTAATATAAATCATTGTTCCACTTATTAGCTTTACACTGAAACTTTATTTGCTTTAAATCTATAATGAAGTTAATTACATTTGTACATTTTTTGTTTCATCATTGTGTGAACCAAATAAATCTTCATATAATTTTTCTATTTCATCTAAAGTTTTTTTCTTAACAGTTTCTTTTCTTAATCTAAATTCAATTTTTTCAGCTATATATTTGACTTTATTTTCAAAATTTTTGACTGCTACATCTATCCCTTCTTTTGACGTAGAGTTCATAATAAAATTTTTGATCTTGTAATATAAATAATTTTTTAAATAAATGAGTTCTTGAACATTTTCTAAATCGTCAACTTTTAATGTAAATAGCTCAAAATATTGATCATGAAAACACTTGTCAAACACCTTTATTAAAAATTCAATTTTTTCTAATGAAAATTCGCACGGTACTATTTCATTTGCATTTTTATCAATGTGACCCCATTTGTCGTCTTTTCTTACATATAAACCTTCTCCAATATAGGCTATTTTAATTTCGTCATAAACGCAATGGGTTAATGATTTTCCTTTGTTATCTAACATTCCCCATTTACCATTTTGTTTGACCAAAAAAACAACATTCAAATAATTTATAATTTTTATTTCTTCATATTCGCACGGTATTAATTGTGTACCATCATTATTTACTATTCCGCATTTTTCATTTTGTTTAATATGAATTATATCTTTACTTGTTTCATCATAATGAATTTCATCATATTTCAAATCTAATAATATTTCCCCTGACTGATCAATTATTCCATGTTTTTGATTTTGAAGAACGATATAAACATTATTATCAAAATCTATTTTATCATACTTACATTCAATGATTTCTTTACCTGACTCATCCAAAACACCATATTTTTGTCCTTTTTTTACTATGAAAAATTTATTATTCATAATTATTTCATCATAAACAAATGGAATGACATCTTTTCCATTATCATCAAGAACACCATATTTTTGATTTTCTTTAACTATAAAATAATTATTATCGTATACTATATCATCATAATTACATGGAACTAATTCATTACCATTTTTATCTAATATGCCAAATTTTTCATTATATTTTACAAGTATTTTATCTTTGCAAAATTTAATTTCATCATATTTGTATTGAACTAAATCTTCTTCCATGTCCTGACTAAATATCCCAAATTTGTTGTTAATTTTTACAAATATTAAATTTCCTTTACAAATAATTTCGTCAAATTTGCATGAAAGAATTTTTTTTCCGTTTTTATCTAAAAACCCCCATTTCCCATCTGTTTTTACGCCAAAACCTTCAATGTCTGAAAAATTTTTATCATTTTCATAATGATCAAAATCTGTGGTACAATCTTCACCTAACTCGACTATACATTTTGAATTAACGGGATAAATAATATCATAAATACATGGAACGTTAATAGTTATACTTGAATGTATACCATCACTTTGCCCTAATAAAAGTCCAGTTTTTCCATTTTTAACTAAATATCCAATATGTTTATAATCTGTTGGTTGTTCCATAAATGAAATTTTATGGATTTCACTTAAAACATAAGATAATTCATTAATTTCCTTAAATGGTCCATATTTTTTACCATTATCATCAATTACATAAAGATTCTTACCTATTAATGATTTTTTTATTTCCATAAACCCTCCACAATATTTTATAAATTATAATATAATTAACAAATTTTGTCAATACTCAACACAAATTTTTATATAATAAAAATTTTAAAAAAATAACAAAAAAATAATGCATTAGCATTATTTTTTGTATTTTATGATATTACTAATGGAACAATAATACCTGCAATCACAATCAAAAGGCAAACAAAATACAGAACTTTCCAAATCATTTGTTTTGAACGTACATATTTCCACGCAAGAATTGCAACTATGATAATCATTATTGCAGTTGCTATTCCTTGTAAAACATTAACAGCTGTCACACTGACACCACAAGCAGAAAGTATTAATGCAATTGCGTATAAAATAGTCACTGCAACAATAGTCCAAAATGAAATTTTATTCAAGCCCCAAAATCCACGTTTTGAACTTGTTGATTTTGAATTTTTAGATGAATTTGAATTTTTAGATGAACTTGCCATATAAACCTCCTATTATTTTTATTATAAAAAGTTTAAAATTTTATGTCAATTATTTTATATTAATTATAAAATTTTCACATTTTTTCATATTTTTTATTATATTTTAAAATTTTTTCTTCTAACTCATCTGCTTGTTTTTTTATTTCATGCAAACAATCTGAAATATTTTCAACTTTTTCACTCTTTAAGATGACTTCATAATCTAATGATATATTTTCAAAACCTATTAATTTTTTTGCTATATTATCCCAATCAATTGTACCATACTTATTTAAAGTATGCTGATCAGAATTACCATCATTATCATGTAGGTGTACAGCAATTAATTTATCTTTAAATTTTTTTAAATAATCAAAATTTTTATCAAAAACATTATTGTGACCAGAATCATAACAAAATTTTAACATTTTGTGATTTATTTTATCAAAAATATTTAAAAACAATTTTTGACAATCAATGTTTTCAATAGCAATAGGTAGATTTAATTTTTCACAATATTCTAAAACTTTTAATAAACGCTTTTCACCGATTTCAGAATATTCACCTTTAACGTGGACAACCACACATTTAAAACCAAATTTTTTTGCAATTTTAATATCTTTGATTAAATTTTTTTTAAGTTTTTCACCGATTTTTCCTTTTTCCCAAAAGTAATGTAAATTTTTATCTTCATATCTAAAATGTAAACTAGATAAACTAATATTGTATTTTTTAAATAACTTACATTGTTTTTTTATACTACCATTTTGAAGTTTAAATTTTTTATCAGCGCTAGTAATAATTGAATCAAAACCAAACTCTTTAATTAATCTAATGCGTTCATTTATATTATTAGCATAACCAAAATAAAAACTAATACCCTTTTTCATAAATTTAAAATCCTTTTCTTTGTCTACTAATTTCATATAAAAAAATACTTGTAGCACTTGCTAAATTTAAAGAATCAATATTATTATTTATATCAATTTTTAATATAGAATTTGCAATTTGATAATAATTTTTTCCTAAACCTTCACGCTCATTACCCATTAAAAGCATAATGGGACCTGTTAAATTTTCTTCTTGTATATTTTTTTTTGCTTGCAATGAAGTTGCAACAATTTTTAAATCTTTGTATTTAATTTTTAAATTATTTATCATATTATTTAATTCAATATTTGAATCCAAATATGTAAATGGTACTTTAAATATCGAACCCATAGAAGCTGATATAACTTCATGGTCAAAAATATCAACACAATGTCCAGAATATACAATATGAGAAACTTTAAATGCATCAGCACTACGTATAATATTACCTAAATTAGCTTTTTTACTAGGTCTATCTAAAAATAAAATTATAGGATTAGGATCATTTATATAAAAATTATATTCTTTAAATTTAAAAATCGCCAATATCTCACTTTTATTAGTTTTATCACTCAAAATTTCCATTAAATCAGAAGAAATTTCATAATTATTATAAGAATTATTTTCAACTATATTCTTTGCCCATTTTGACAATTTTTCAAATGAAGTAAAAATCAAACTGTCGACCTGCCAATTGTATTTGATTGCATCTTTAATATTTTGTACTCCTTCAACAAAAAATTTTTTTAACACATGTCTCTTATGTCTATTATTTTTAATTGATAGAATTTGTTGAAAAATGGCATTTCCCTTATTAATTTTTAAAATTTTCATTCTTTAATTCCTCATACCTAAAAGAAATTTTACCAATTTTTTATTTATTTTGCAAGAAATATAATTAATATTAGTTTAGTTTGATATTTAAAAATCTTATAATGAAATTGAATAAAAGTTTTAATTAGTGGACAAAAACATAAAAATTTGTTATTATAATAATCGAAAAAAAATATAAATAAAGGATTAACTATGGGACTATTATCTTATCTATTTGCTTCTGATAACAAACGAAGCTTAATGAAAATCGAAAAAATTGTAAAAAAAATTGAAGACAAAGCTGATGAATATTCTAAAATGTCAGATATTGAACTTCAATCTCAAACTAATATTTTAAAAGAAAGATTGAATAATGGTGAAACAACAAATGATATTTTACCAGATGCATTTGCAGTTGTTCGTGAAGCAGCTTCTAGAGTATTAAATCAAAGACATTTTCATGTACAATTAATAGGTGGTGTAGTTTTACATCAAGGACGTATAGCAGAAATGAAAACAGGTGAAGGTAAAACTTTAACTGCTACTACCGCTGTTTATTTAAATGCTTTAACAGGAAAAAATGTACATGTAATTACCGTCAATGAATATTTAGCTACTTATCAAGCAGAAATGATGGGAAAACTTTATAAATTTTTAGGTTTAACGATAGGTGTCACTTTATCTGGACAATCTCCAGAAGAAAAGAAAAAGGCATATCAATGTGATATAACATATGGCACTAATAATGAATTTGGATTTGATTATTTGCGTGATAATATGCAAATTAATAAAGAATATAAAGTGCAACGTGGTCATAATTTTTGTATAGTAGACGAAGTTGATTCCATTTTAATTGATGAAGCTCGTACTCCTCTCATAATTTCAGGTATGGGCGGAAAGACAAGCGAACTTTATACAATTGCAGATAATTTTGCAAAACGTTTAAAAGATGAAGATATTGATATAGATATTAAACGTAAACAAATTAGATTAACTGAATCTGGTGTGTCAAAAGCAGAAAGTTATTTTAAACTTGAAAATTTATCCGACATAAATAATTTGGAAATTAATCATCATATAAATAATGCATTGCGTGCAAATTATTTAATGAAACGAGATATTAATTATATAGTTAAAAATGATGAAGTATTAATTGTTGATGAATTTACTGGTCGTGTAATGAACGGCAGACGATATTCAGACGGTTTACATCAAGCTATTGAAGCAAAAGAACATGTAAAGATAAAAGAAGAAAATAAAACACTTGCTACAATAACTCTACAAAATTATTTTAAATTGTATAGTAAATTAAGTGGAATGACAGGTACTGCAAAAACAGAAGAAAGTGAATTTAATAAAATATATAATTTAGATGTCGTAACAATTCCTACAAATAAACCTGTATTAAGGATTGATGAACAAGACATGATTTTCTATACTGAAAATGCAAAATACAAAGCCATTGTAGAAGAAATTCAAGATAAATATAAAAAGGGCCAACCAATTTTGGTAGGTACTGCCTCAGTTGAAAAATCAGAAAGAATAAGTAAAGAAATAAAAAAATTAGGTATACCGCATAATTTACTAAATGCAAAAAATCACGAATTAGAAAGTCAAATAGTCGCCCAATCTGGTAGAATAGGTGCTGTGACAATAGCAACAAATATGGCTGGACGTGGTACAGATATATTATTAGGTGGAAATCCAGAATTTTTAGCAAAGCAAAAATTAACAAATGAAAATATTTCACCTGAAATGATTGAAAAGATAACAACTTATAATTCAAATCTTAATGAAGAAGAAAAAATTGTAAAAGATAAATACGATAAATACTATAAAGAATTTAAAGCAATAACTGACGAAGAAAAACAAAAAGTTATTGAACTTGGTGGATTGCACATTTTAGGTACTGAAAGACACGAATCTAGAAGAATAGACAATCAATTACGTGGTCGTGCAGGACGTCAAGGAGATCCTGGTTCTAGTATATTTTTCATATCATTAGAAGATGATTTACCTCAACGTTTTGGTGAAGATAGAATGAAAAATTGGTTTTCACTTGCTTTCCGTGGTAATGAAGATATGCCTTTACAATCAAAAATATTGACTAGATTCTTTGAAACAGCTCAAAAGAAAGTAGAAGCTATGAATTTCAGTATTAGAAAGAATGTATTGGAATACGATGAAGTTTTGAATAAACAACGTCAAATAATTTATGCTGAACGAGACAAAGTATTAGATGGTGTTGATATCCACCCACAAATTATTGAAATGTTAAAAGACTATGTTTTAGAAATTTGTTCTATTTACTTAGATGAAACAAAACCTAGTTACGAATGGGATTTAAATGAGTTAAACAAGGCATTAGAAGATAAATTATTAAATAAAGGTACAAATTTAATTACTCAAGACATGATAGAAGACACTGATATAAACACTGCTAGCCAAATAATATCTGAAAAGATAATTGATATTTATGAAAAGAAAGTTGCTGAAATAAAAAAATTGGGATTAGATTTCTCAATTATTGAACGTGATAGATTATTACGTGTAGTTGATAAATTTTGGACTGACCATATTGATGCAATGAACACTTTAAGAAATGAAATTGGTATTCTAGCTTATGGACAAAAAGACCCTATTATTGCATATAAAAACCAAGGTTTTGAAATGTTTGATAAAATTATTTCTGACATACGTGAATATACAGCTTCAACATTATTTAGGACAAATGTTAGTATAAAAATAATTCCTACAACTCAAAAAGGTCCAATTTTAGCAGGAAATGTAAATAAAAGTGAAATTAGTAAAGCAAAATCTAATTCTTCTCATATAGGTAGAAATGATTTATGCCCTTGTGGAAGCGGTAAAAAATATAAAAATTGTTGTATGAATAAAGAAAATAAAGATAAGTAAACTGAGAAATAATTCTCAGTTTTTTTATTTAATAATCTTTAGCAAAAAAAAGAGAGCTCTGCTCTCTTTTTTTATATTTCAATATACAAATTCCCTTCTTCATTTGTGTAGACTTCCACTCCTAATATTGCACTCATTTCTTCTGCTGT
>CALWTL010000025.1 GCA_944384445.1 uncultured Clostridia bacterium
AAAAACCTACAACAGGTCTATCTATTACTCAACTTAATAATAATAAACCATTACGATTTTCATCTAATGGTAATCCTGAATATGCATAAATGATTTCATGGAAAATAAATGTATGACCATTTTCACGAATATCTACATAAATAATAGTTTTAGGATTATGAATATCTACTCTAGCATTATCATTATTTTTCAAAATAATTTCACCTAAATCAGCTTCAAATTCGTTAGATTTAATAGGAAATGATTTATCAGCACGATTAACATCACATTTAAAAGTTGAATCAATTTTTATAGTTGAAATATAATCAGTTATTTCTTTAATATCATTATTAACTTCTAATGCTTTTGATATTGAATGAATACCGAATACGCATTTTAATTTGTTTATAATATAATCATCATTTTGATAGTCACGAATAATAAAACGATTCTGAATAGATTCTATTTTGCAATTACAATCTTTTAATGATGATTTTATATTGTTATATAATAATTTTATAAAATATTTTTTATTTCCACCTTTTAAATGTATTTCATTAAATCTTATTAATATTACTTTATTCATTTGTTCAACCTCTTATTTAGTTCGTTAATAGTTTCATTAATAGCTTGAGCTAATGATATGCAATCTGTTATTTTAATCTCTTTACCATAACTTATACGGATTGCACCTTGTAGATAGTCTGGTTTTACAATTGTTGATAATACTCTATTATATCCAGCTTTGCTATTACATGCTGAACCAGTACCAATTAAATACCCTTTTGTTTCTAAAACATGTTCAATAGTTTCTCCTCGTAAACCTTTAAAACATAAAGATATTATATTATCTACGCATTTTTCGTTAGATACAAGGTAATAATCCACATTAAGATTTTCAAGTATTGCTTTTTTATATTCATCATAAACGTTTAATTCAATATTTTCTAATGCAGTTTTAAAGGCCAAAATTGCAGGCACATTCTCAGTGCCAGAACGTAAATTCATTTCTTGTCCGCCACCTAATATTAATGGTTTAAATTTGTTAACATTAGTAATAAATAATCCACCAATACCTTTAGGTCCATTAATCTTGTGTGCAGATATAGTATAAAAGTCAACTCCTAATTTAGTTAAATCAATATTTATTTTTCCTACAGCTTGAACACCATCAGAATGTATTAATATGTTAGGATTAATCTCTTTTGCTTTTTTTGCTATATACTCTATATCGTTAATAGCACCAGTTTCATTACTTACATGAATTATGGATATAAATGAAACATCTTTATCTATTGATTGAATCAATTTTTCTATATTTACACTTCCATTAGAGTTTAATGGAACAAATATGATATTATAGCCATTCTCTTTTAATTTTTTTGCAGTTTCATAAATTGAACTATGTTCTCCACTGCTTATTAAATATTTTTTATCTTTTCTTGTTATAACAGCATTTAATACTGAATTATTACTTTCAGTGGCTGACCCAGTAAAAATAAATGTAGATTTAGGTTTGGCATTAAATCGGGTTAAAAAATAATTTCTACATTCTTCAATTTGTTTTTTTATTTCAACAGAAGGTTGATATAACGAACTAGGATTAAAATAATTCTCACTAGCATTTATATATGTATCAAGTGATTCTTTACTGATTTTTGTTGTAGATGCATTATCAAAATATAACATATTTTTATTATATCACATAAATTTATATTTTACAATATATTATATCATGTTAAGGAATAAGATTAAGAGATTTTCCTATTATGGAACCATTTAAATATACTTCTGGTACTTTCCCAACAATTATACTTTCAGCTAACAAAACTTGATTAGAAGTATATATGTCATAAGATTTTATAGGCAATACAATGCTTACATGAACATTAACATACAAATATAAAGTATGTTTTGTCATATTAATACCTACTGATTCAAACAAACTTTCAAAATTACTACTTACTGCACCTATCGGTGTCAATTTTAAATTGATATTAGGACCACGACCAATTAGAAAAGGTATTCCAGAAAAAGTGCCAATATTAATATTTAAACCATTTTCACCTAAATAGGAAACTTCTAATTGTGCTTGTTCAACAATTTCACGTGATATGCTATTTATTTCGAATTGATTTGCAGTAAACGAAACAATCTCACCATTAGCGTTATAACTAATGTCAATTAAAGAGTCATATCTTAATGATTGATTAATTACATTACTTACAGCAATGTTAATTGCTTTTTCAGTTAATGCACGAGTTTCGGCTGCTGTATAAGTTTTAACAACCGGACTAACAACAAAAAAATAATATATAATAATAAAGAATATAAATAATATAAGAAAAAATTTTATAATGACATTTTTTTTGTGAAATAATTTTTTCATATTACATATTTATTAATAATATTTTTGTTTATATTGATTTCGTCATTAAGATGTAAAATATTACAAAAATATATAATATATTATTCATTTAAATAAACTTTTATTTGTTTTTTTATTTATATTATTTTAAATTAATGTCCTCCCCGTTTTGTTTTACTACTAAATATTAAAGCAAATATAAAAGACGCAAATATAGCCATTGCAATTCCACCAGCGGAAGCTGTTAATCCACCTGTAAATATACCTATTATACCATCTTCTTTAGCTGCAAGCATCGCTCCTCGTGCTAAACTCGCACCAAACCCGATAATAGGAACAGTTGCTCCGGCTTTAGCAAATTCTTTAAATGGCGCATAAATGTTAAAAACTTCTAATATCATTCCAATAATTAGAAATAAGACTAAAATTCTAGCCGTAGTAATTTTCGTTCTAATTACTAAAATTTGTGCTAAAAAACAAATAAATCCACCTACCAAAAACGATATTACATAATCCCATATATTTATCATAATTAATTCCCCTTATTTGTATTAGATAAAATTAGTTAAATTTTAGATTTGTTATTTTTTGCTTTTGTTTTACTATTTTTAAGTTTAGAATTTTTTGCTTTAATTATTTTATTGTTTGGAAAATTATCGCAATTTGCTTCATAAACTAATTCAATTGCGTGTGCTATACCTGGGATAGTATCACCTTGTTGTGAAGTTGTTGTACTCATTAATGCGCCGGTGGATACCATTAATACGCGTTTGAAATCTCCTTTTTTCATTTTATATAATACATATGAGTTTAAAACGCTCGCACTACAACCTGCTCCACTTCCTCCCATAAAAACCTTTTCAGTTTTATCATAAATCATACAACCACAATCGGAATAATTTTGACCTAGAATTATATTTTCGTGTTCCATCAAATCAATCAATATTTCACTGCCTAATTTACCCAAATCTCCAGTTAAAATTATATCATAATCGGATATTTTATGTTTTGTATTCTCAAGATGAGTTTTTATCGTATCACAAGCAGCAGGTGCCATAGCTGCACCCATATTATTTACATCAGAAATACCATAATCTATTACTTTTCCAAAAGTGACTGAATCAATGCGAATTTTACTAGGAATATTTGAAACTATACTGGCTCCACCGCCAGTAATAGTCCATTGTGCTGTAGGTGGACGCTGATTTCCTAATTCTAGTGGAAATCTATATTGACGTTCAGCACTGCTAAAATGAGTACAAGTCGCTGCAACTATATTATTTGCAACCTTATTGTCAACAAAAATACTACTTATAGCCAATGATTCAGTCATATTAGCACATGCTGAATATAGACCAATAAACGGTATATTTAATTCGCGTGCAGTATAAGAAGAACTTACTATTTGATTTAACAAATCTCCACCAACAAAAAAATCTATGTCACATAATTTTAAACCAGCTTTGTCTACAGCATTAATTATCAAATCATATAATAATTTTCGTTCTGCTTTTTCAAATGTTTTTTCTTTTAAAGTATCATCTTGAATAACATAGTCAAAATAATCTTTTAATGGACCTTTACCTTCTAATGGACCTACCATAGTAAACCCTTCAAGAATATAAACATTGTTTTTCAATTTATATGTTTGCATAGCTTCTCCTTAAATTTATTTAAACAAAATAACCAATAAAACCACAAACTATGGAACCAACCACCCCGCATACAATTACTGGTCCCGCTATTGTGAACATTTTTACACATATACCATAAATAATTCCTTCTTTTTTAAACTCTATAGCAGGACTAGAAATGGAATTTGAAAAACCAGTAATTGGGATTACAGAACCTGCTCCACCCCATGCACCAATAACATCATATACTCCTATTCCTGTTAATAAACAAGTAATGAATATTATGCTCATTAACATGCATGTACTCACTTCACTTTCACTTAAATTTGGGAAAAAATAAGTATACATATCAAAAAAACCTTGTCCAATAGCACAAATTGTTCCACCTAAAATAAAAGCTTTTATAAGTGATGGCCAAGCTCTAGTTTTTGGTACTTTTGATTCTACATAAATATTGTAGTTTATATTTCTTTTATCTTTATCCATAATTATCTCCAAATTAATTATTAACAGAAAAAAAGAATATAAACATTATAATAATTAACAAAAAAATTTTAAAAATTTAAATAATTATATAAATTTAATACATAATAACAATAGTAAAGGAGAATTTATGAAAAAAATTATACCAATTATATCATTAATAAGTGCTGGAGTTTTGCTTACTGGTTGCAGTAATACACCAACAAAATTAAGTCCAAATGAACTATTGGATAATATTAATAATTTTCAAACTTGTGTTGATAATTATACAAAAAATGAATCAGAATCTATTTCAAAAATAGCATTAAATAAATATGAATTGACAGTCTCTACTCCAATAAATGCAACTCTAGTAAATACAGATGAGAAAGATGCTAACAGTGAGATAAATGAATCTAAAATTGATGAAAATAAATCAACAATTAAAGATAAAAATAACATAAAAATTGCTAACGAAAAAAATAAAAATTTTCAAGAATCATATAAAAAAGTAGAAAATATCTCATCAGATATAGATAAAACAAATAAAAATTTTGTAAATAAATCTATTGATGATAAATCAAATTACAAAGACTTAAATAATAATCTTTTAGACAATAATACTGTAGATAATAATAATGAAAAAACTATTACACCCATAGAAAATAAAACACTTGAAAATTTGAGTGAAAATAGAGAAATAAAAAAACAAAACATTTCAAATTTATTAAGAGAAAATAATGAAAACAGAAATAATTTAAATATGACTACTGATACAATATCCGATACTGCTGATACATCAAATGAAACAATTGACGATGTAAGTGACAATGAAAAAATTTCTACATTATATTATCTTTCTGACGATATATCAGAATCATGTGATGAATTTTGCAAATTAAAAGAAAATATTGTAAATGCTATATTAGAAACTCAGAATTTAATTACTAAAATACAATCAAAAGAAATTGAATTATCTGCAGAACAAAAAATATTTATATCAGAACAATCAGAACAATTGAAAAATTTATCTAGAAGGTTGTCAAATATTACAAGAGAATTATCATTGAATTTAGTTGATTTATCTAATATTGTTAATTCGAATGATAATTTAGATAATTTATCATTAAAATATTTAATTGTATTAGACAATTTAGTTAACGGAAATGACTTATTAGAAAATGGACTACAATCATTAAATATGATAAATAATTTATTTAATATGAATTCAAATACTACTTCTAACAACAAAGGTAGAATACTATATGGATTTAGACGCAATAACGAACAACCAATTATAAAAGATTATATTATCAATGAAGATGGACAATTGGAAGAAAACAATAACAACAATGATGAAAATAATAATATGAATTCAGACGAAAGTATTAGCAATAACGATAATGATAATTCAAATACAATTAAAGATGAAACAGTTAACAATAATACAAATAATAATATAAATCAATTAAATAGCAAAGCTGATACGAAAAATAATACTGAAATAAATAAAAATGTAAATAAAACTACTAAAAACAATATAGATAGTTATAAAAATAAAAAATTTAATTCAAATATAGACACTTATGGAAACAATTACAAAAACATTGATACTTTTTATAATACTGCATTATTAGATAATGAATTTATGTATGGGAGAAATGGTAATCCTTATGCTAATAACTACATGAACAATAATCCTAATATTATGAATTACAATAACAGTATGAATAATTTGATGCAAAATGAAAATTATGAAAACAATAATAATCAAAATACTACACAAGGTGTTAATCAAAATGAAAATACACAAAATATAGAAAATAATGATAAAAAAGACAATACTAAAAAAACAAAAAAATTAACTAAGAACATTGATACTTACAAAGATGAAAATACACCATCACTAAAGGCTAAATTAAACAAATTCAAACAATCAGTGACAAATTTCTTTGCTAAATTTTCTAATCCAAAAAAAGAAGGTCATTATGAAAATCCTATTCATAAATACAATAAAATAGATAATAATGAAAAAATTAAATAGTTTTTATATTATCTTTCATTTCTTTCAAAACTTTATTTTCAATTCTACTAACTTGAACTTGGCTAACACCAAGTTCTTTTGCTATTTCACTTTGAGTTTTGTCCAAATAATATCTCATTATAATTACTTGTTTTTCACGTGCTGTTAAGTTTTCAATCATATCTCGAATTGCTAATTTATCCAAAAATACGTCTACATTAAAATTATCTGATAATTTATCTAATATTGTTGTTGAATCTTCATCTTCACTATATTTTTCATTTAATGATAAAGGTGATGAATTTGCTTCCATAGCAAAAACTATGTCATTTATATCCATTTTTAATTCATTTGATATTTGTTCAAGAGATGGATTTTCACCCTTTTCTTTATTATAATCGTAAATAAAATTTTTTATTAAAATTGCGGTATGTTTGATGCTTCTTGAAACTTTTACACTTCCATCATCTCTAAGAAAACGTTTTATCTCACCCGCTATCATTGGCACAGCATATGTCGTAAATTTTACATTAAAATTTGCATCATAATTATTTATTGCTTTAACAAAACCTAATGCTCCAAGTTGATATAAATCATCATATTCTATTCCTTTATTTAAATATCGTTTTACTACGCTTTTAATAAGTGGAGAATTTATAGTAATTAATTTTTCTTTTGCTAAGTCATTTCCATTTTTTGCCTGATTAAGCAAGTCAAATGTTTGTTCATTAGTTAGCATTTTAAATCCCCACTACTGAATTTTCTATTTCTTTTTCCATATTAACTGTCACTCCTTCTTTGTTATTTTTTACTTCCAATTTGTCCATAAAACTTTCCATCACAGTGAAACCCATACCACTGCGTTCTTGATTTGGTTTGCTAGTATAAAAAGGAGTCAGTGCACGTTCAATATCTTGAATCCCTATTCCATTATCTGAAATACTAATAGAAATTTTATTATCTTGTGTAGTAATTTTCATGTTAACATATCCAGTTTTTTCAGGATAAGCATGTACAATCACATTTGTGACAGCTTCATTTACTGCTGTTTTAATATCTTCTAATTCACTTATACTTGGATTTAATGGCAAAATGAAACTAGCT
The DNA here is from genome assembly GCA_944384445.1 of uncultured Clostridia bacterium. Classification (GTDB taxonomy): domain Bacteria; phylum Bacillota; class Clostridia; order Christensenellales; family UBA1242; genus Onthoplasma. Next base: position 7,571 of record CALWTL010000025.1, read on the forward strand.
ACAACATTTCTAGCAAATGATTCATTTTCAGCTATTGCTTTAAATTTTATTTCCATACAATTTTTCATTTTAAAATTCCTTCCTTTTTTATATAATTTTTGGCATAATGTCATACAAACCTGACATCTTAAAAATACGTTCTGCATTTCTACTTGGATTACTAATAAATATTGGTTTATTATATTCTCTCATTTTTTTGTATCTTCCTATTAATACGCCTACCCCTGTGCTATCCATAAAAGTCAATTCGGACAAATCCATAACAATTTGTACATAACCTTTTTGTGTGTCTAATAATGTATCAAGATTTTTTCTTACTGTTGCTGCAGTATATTCATCAAGTTCTCCAGAAAGTAGAATGTATAGTGTTTTATTAACAATTCTAGATTTTATTTGCATAACTCACTCCTTATTTGCATTTTATCAGATTAAAAATTAAAAAAAATAATAAGTATTGTTGAAAATACTTATTTTTTTGTTGAACTATGTAGAGTTTAGTTAATTATAATTTTTATATATAATAAGATTGATTAATCGAATAAAAAAAAGAATTACTATAAAAAGTAATTCTTTTTATTTTTCTAAATAAAATATTAATATTCACAATTGTTTGGAGTACGAGGGAATAAAATAACATCACGAATATTCACTATTCCAGTAATATACATTAATATTCTTTCAAATCCTAGACCAAATCCACTATGTTGTACTGAACCAAATTTTCTTAAATTCATGTACCACCAATAATCTTCTTCTTTTAGATTTTTTTCTTTCATTATTGATTTAAGTTTGTTATAATCAGTCTCCCTTTCACTTCCTCCAGTCACTTCTCCTATACCTGGGAATAACAAATCACAACCTCGAACAGTTTTATTATCTGGATTTATTTTCATATAAAATGCTTTCATTTCTTTTGGATAATCTGTGACGAATACAGGGCGTTTAAAAATTTCTTCAGAGAGATATCTTTCATGTTCTGTCTGAATATCTGTTCCCCATTCAACTGGGAATGCAAAATTTTTATTATTTTTTTCCAAAATTGTAATAGCATCAGTATAAGTAATATGAGCAAAATCATTTTCTATAACATTATTTAACCTATTTAATAAATCTTTATCAACAAAATTATTGAAAAAATTCATTTCATCTGGACATCTTTGTAAAATTCCAGAAATAATGTATTTCATCATTTCTTCTTCAAGTTCCATCAATCCATCTAGGTCCATGAAAGATACTTCTGGTTCTAAGTGCCAAAACTCGTTAAGATGTCTATTGGTATTGCTATTTTCAGCTCTAAATGTAGGTCCAAATGTATATATTTTCCCGAAAGCTGCAGCACATGCTTCACCTTCCAATTGACCGGTAGGTGTTAAATATGTTTTCTTTCCAAACAATTCATCTTTAGGTTCGAATTTTTTGCACTCATCATAAATTTCTTGAGTAGTCACCTTAAATAATTCACTTCCACCTTCACAATCAGATGATGTAATGATTGGTGTATGGACATAAACAAATCCTTTTTTATGGAAAAATTCATGCAACAAAAATGCTAATTCGCTTCTTACACGGAATACTGCATTAAATAAATTGGTTCTAGGTCTTAAGTAAGCAATTTCACGTAAAAATTCAAATGAGTGTTTTTTCTTTTGTAATGGATATTCGCTATCTGTAGCACTTATAACTGTTATTTGTGAAGCTTTCATTTCAAAAGGTTGCTTATTATCAGGTGTCAAAACAATTTGTCCTTTACACATAATAGCAGAACCCGTATTTAATTTTTCTACGATTTCATAATTTGAAATATCATTTTTTGTAAAAACAACTTGTAAACCTTTGAATGACGTACCATCATTAACGTCCAAAAAACCAAAATTGCCATTGCCACGACAACTTTTAACCCAACCGGCTATAATAATTTCTTTATCAACAAATTCATTTATATCTTTATGCAAACTTACAATATCTATTTTTTTCATAATCATCTATCCTTAATTTATAAATTTTTTTATGGTGTTAATCTATCAGGACCACGGAACAAGAACACGCTGTCTTTAATTGTTGGTACATTTAACAATAGCATAATCAATCTATCAATACCTATTGCAAATCCTCCATGCGGAGGTATACCATATTTAAAGAATTCCAAATAGAATTTTACATCTTCTCCAAGTCCCTTTTCTTCTGCATTTTTTTTGATTTCTTCATATCTATGTTCTCTTTGAGCACCAGAAGTTATCTCAATTCCCTTCCAAATTAGATCATATCCTTGCAAAACTCCGTTTTGTCTCATATGATAAAATGCACGTTTTTCAGGTGGATAATCTGTCACAAATAAAAATTCATGATTATATTTATCTTTTGCTAATTTTTCACATAGTCTTTCTGCTTCTGTAGTCAAATCAGTTTTTTCATTTTCAGGAACTGTAAAATTATATCTTTTTTCTAATTCATCATAAATATCTTTCAATTTCATCTGCGGAAATGGTAATGTTGGAATATTAATTTCAATACCAAATAATTCATTAATTTTTTGTCCATATTTATCTTTAGTCTTTTTTAAGGCATAAGTAATCATTTCTGCTTCTAAATTCATAACATCTTGAAAAGAGTTAATGTAAGAAAATTCAACATCAAAACTTGTAAATTCAGTAGCATGCTTTTTTGTATGAGATTTTTCTGCCCTAAAACATGGAGCAACTTCAAATACTTTTTCAAACCCAGCAGCCATTGCCATTTGTTTATAAAATTGCGGACTTTGTGCTAAGTAAGCTTTTCGATTAAAATATTTAACTTCAAATACTTCAGCACCGCTTTCACTTGCTGATGCAATAAATTTTGGTGTATGAATTTCAATAAAATCATTATTCAAAAGATATTCTCTCATTGATTGAACCATTAATGTTTCTACTTTAAACATTAATTGATTTTTTTCTTGTCTTAAATCTATCCATCGATAATCTAAACGTTGGTCGATTGAACTATCATCACTTATTGGTAATGCTTCTGCTTTAGAGGTAATTTCAACTTTATCAGGTATTATTTCAATTCCGCCCAATTTCACATATTCATTTGCAACCGCTGTACCAGTCACTTTTACAGTACTTTCAAGTGTCGCGTGCGAAAAAATTTCTGCAATTTCAGGTTTTTCTGATTTTATTACAGTAATTTGAATTTTTCCTGATAAATCACGAATTACTATAAATTGCATATTTTTTTTATCTCTAAGATTTTCTATGAAACCTTGAAATTCAACTTTCCCAGGTTTAATTTCTGCTATTGTCATCTATTTCTCCAAATTATGTATATTATTATACCACATATTGATAAACATGTAAAGAAATAAACAAATATATAAAATATAATATTGAATAAAATCCATATAATTAAAAAAGGTCGTAAAAGATGACAGAATAAAATACGACCTTTTTGTGTAATTAAATACACATTGTTATTTTATAATATTGATAGACAAATAAAAAATATTTATAATTAGGAATTTTATAAAATTTATAAAATAAAAATAAATTAATTACAAATTTGTCGAAATTTATATTTGTAATAAATTAAAAAATTTATAAAAGAAAAAAACCTATAATAATAGGTTTTTATTCTGGTGGGAAGAGGTGGATTCGAACCACCGAAGACGAAGTCGACGGATTTACAGTCCGTTGCATTTGGCCGCTCTGCAATCTTCCCAATGGAGCTAGTGAAGGGAATCGAACCCCCAACCTGCTGATTACAAGTCAGCTGCTCTACCGTTGAGCCACACTAGCATACAGGACAATCAATATGTGCAATTTCAAATCAGAAAATCGTGTGTCAATTAGCAATTCAAATCCATTAATGCCCAGAACAGAAAGAAAAAATTTTATGAAAATTTTATCCTCTCTCAAAGGCTTTGGTGCCTCGAACCGGAATCGAACCAGTGACACAAGGATTTTCAGTCCTTTGCTCTACCGACTGAGCTATCGAGGCAAATGCGTTGATATAGAATTATAAAATTCTAGAACCAACGAATTGAGCCAATTTATTGTAAATTTTGTCATGGATATCAACATTATTGACAATTTTTACAAACTTACCATTTAATTCCAACTCTACATCAAACCCAGCATCAAATAATACTTGATCTTTATATTTTTTAAATAATTTTTCTTTAATCACAAAGTTTTTCAATTCATCTATTTCGTCAGGGGTCAATTCACAAGTCGTCTGTTCAGGTTCTTTACCTTCAAGTTTTAAAGTTTTTGTCAAAATAACATCATTATCTGCTGGATATAAAGTGTTAAATGAAATTTCTTTTGTCCCAGGCTGATGTAAACCCCACCATGAATTCAACACAATTTTGAATGTATTTTTCATATTGAACCTCCAACATTGTAATTAATGGCGACCCGAATGGGGCTCGAACCCACGACCTCCAGCGTGACAGGCTGGCGCTCTAACCAACTGAGCTATCGGGCC
>CALWTL010000026.1 GCA_944384445.1 uncultured Clostridia bacterium
TAATCATATTGATTTTTATGCGGGTGTTGATTATTTTTCAATTGCTTTTATCTTGCTTGTATTCGCTATTACTATGTTATCAGATACATTTGCATATTTAGTCGGACGCACTTTAAAAGGTCCTAAATTAGCTCCAACAATAAGTCCAAATAAGACAATTAGTGGAAGTATTGGTGGGTTAATTGGTGGAATATGTGGCAGCATGATTGTGTATGCTTTAATTTACAATATTAATTCATGGCAATCTATTTTATCAATGTATAATCTAACATGGTGGCATTTTTTAATTATTGGTTTAGTAGGTTCGTTAGTAAGCCAAATAGGTGATTTAGTAGAAAGTAAAATCAAACGAACTGCAAATATAAAAGATAGTGGAAATATTTTGCCAGGACATGGAGGAATGCTAGATAGAATTGATGCAATGATTTTTTGTGTGACATTCTTATATTTAATATGTCTAATAATTATAATTTAATTAAATATAATAATACTATTTTATGTAATAGTATTATTTTTTATATTTTTAGCTTTTTTTTAAATATTTCTTTAAAATTAAAAAAATTAATATATATTAATTTTAATTAATACAAAAAATAATTATTATTTATTTTGTGTTATTTTGTAAAATTAAATAATGCATATTTATTTTTCTTGCATTTTCAAGTTATAAATATTATAATTTGTTAGTATTATTAAAGGAGAATATGTCCAATTTACTTAGTGTAGCATCAGTTTTTACATATATTGGTTATATAATTTTAGCCATTCTTGTTTTACTTTTTATGGTATTAATTCATGAATTGGGACATTATACTGCTGGTAAAATATTAAAATTTAAAATAAACGAATTTAGTATAGGGTTTGGACCTAAATTATTACAAAAAACGAAAAAAAATGGTGAAAAAATATCGCTTAGGGCATTTCCTTTAGGTGGATATTGTGCATTTGAAGGAGAAGGTGAGGAAGGAAAAGAAAACCCACTTGCTTTTAACAATCAAAAACCTTGGAAAAGATTAATTGTATTGTTTTTTGGTGCATTTTTTAATTTTTTAAGTGCTATAATTTTTTCTTTTATTCTTTTAGTATCATCTGGATATGATTTAGTAGAAATTAAGAATTTAAATAACAATTCTATTAATTATGGGGTATTTCAAACTGGAGATGTTATATATGGAATAGATGGAAATAATATAGATTTTGTTAATGATGAATATTTTAACAATTTACTTTCAAATAGCATACAAAAAAATTATTCAAAATATTTAGGTTCCATAGAAGAATTGGAAAATGAATATTCATTTGTGGACGATGGAAAAACCTATTATTTAGATTCTCAACCAATTATTTTTAATGTAGAGAGAAATGGAGAACAAATAGAAATTACTGGTTATATAAATGTGATATACAACACTAAGGGTGAATATGCTGGTTGGTCAATGTATAGTACAGAAAAAACAAATAACAATGAATTTTCTATTGGTAATTATAAATATTCATTTTGGGAAGGTTTAACTCAAGCAATTCCGTTTACTTGCAAATGGGCATGGAAAATAATAGTAATTTTAGGACAATTATTAACTGGTCAATTATCTTTGACTTCGCTTGGTGGTCCAGTCACAACAATTAACATGATAGCAACATATACACAAACAGGTGGTCTTGCTTATCTATTGGTGTTAATACCTTTAATTGCAGTTAATTTAGCTGTATTTAATTTATTACCAATTCCAGCATTAGATGGATTTCAAATGATTTTTGTTGCTATAGAATGGATTAGAAAAAAGCCTATAAAACAAAATGTCATAAACATGATTAATAATATTGGATTAATTGCTTTGTTGTGTTTTGTAGTATTAGTAGATATATTACAATTTATTTAGTTAAAGTCAATTTTGTCTTGCTTGACAATTTTGACTTTTTTTGATATAATTCTTAATCATGATTGATAAATTAGAAATTTTAGATAGATTATACGACGGGCTTAAATTTAAAGATGCTACATATATAGAAAAAAATAACACTTGTGTTATGAATTTTTTATATAATCCAGACGTCTTTAAACCTAACGATGAAAATAAAAAAGTTTTATTTAACAAATTTGAAGAAATAATAGGTAATTATGTAAAATTTGATATTAATTTTATAAATTGCCCATTAGATAAACGCACGATAGCTAATTATACATATTCTACAATTATGAATATTTTTCCTGCTATTTCAAAAAATTTTACTTATGATGATGTATCTGTTGATATTTTAAATATGAAAGTAAATATTACATTACGTTTGTCGCCATCTGCTTACGAATATGCAAAAAGTTTAAATAGAGAATCTTTAATTGCAGATAAATTAAAAGAAAGTTTTTTTGCAGAATTTATAGTTAATTTTGAAAAAAAAGAAGATGAAGTAGTAATCGAAAATCAGATTGAAAAAAATATGGAATTGATGGCTTCAATAAAAGAAGCAGAAGAAAAAACAGTTTATGAATTATCAAATATCACTAACATTATTGGAAAAAATGATTATTCATTAGCTACTGATTTTAGTAAGATAAATTCTGTTATTGAAAATGTTGTAATTTGTGGAGAGATAACATCTGTACAGCGAAAGACATACAAGCGAAATTATACTAAAAATGGAGAAACTAAAGAAATTGAACGTACTTTTTATAATTTTTCATTGCGTAATGATAATAAAATTATATATTGTTCTATATTCCCAAAACAGACAGATGAAGCTAAAGGGGACTTACTTGAAATTGGAATGAAAGTATGCTGTTTTGGTTCTTTTAGAGAGTTCAATAAAAAATTAAATTTTACAGCGACAACTATTGCTAGATGCGAATATAAAAGAGAAGAAATTAAATCTAAATTTAAACATGTAAATGAAGAATATCATACAATTTTTCCTAAAGAATATGTAGATTATGAACAAACTGATTTGTTCTCTGAAGAAGAAAAAACTTTTGATGGAAGTTTTGTCGTTTTTGACCTTGAAACCACTGGTCTAGAAGCTCAAAAAGAGGAAATAATAGAAATAGGTGCTTGTAAAATTTTGAACGGAAAAATTGTTGAAACATTTTCGACTTTTGTAAAACCTAGTAAACATATTCCGAAAGAAATAACAGAGATTACAGGAATAGATGATGATATGGTTGCAGATGCACCTACAATAAATTATATATTACCAGATTTTTATAAATTTTGTTATGGAAGTACAATGGTTGGACACAATGTATCATTTGATATTTCATTTATTTATAATATAGCTAAAAAATTATCTTACAATTTTGATAATCCATTAATGGATACGATAGAAATGGCTAGAAAAAAACTTCCAGGTCTAAAAAATTATAAATTATCAACTGTAGTTGATAAATTAAATATTGTTCTTGATAATGCACATAGGGCAATTAATGATGCAACGGCTACAGCAAAAGTTTTTATAAAATTATATTAAAACTATTGATTATTATATTTTATTGTGTTATAATAAAAATGACGACTAAGGAGTGGCACCGCCACTCCTAATTAGTTTTATAGGAGTAATATGAAAGTCGCAGATTTGGTTTTTGAAAACATTAAACCATTATTTATGGGTGACATAAAATTATTAGAAGTAGAATATGTCAAACGTAATGATGGTATGCATCTAATTGTTTACATTGATAAAGAAGGTGGTGTGACAATTGATGATTGTGTTAAAGTTAACGATTTAATAAGCCAAACTATTGATGATTTGAATCCAACAAATGATGCTCAATATGTTTTGGACGTTTCATCTTATGGATTAGATAGACCTTTAAAGTTTGATTGGCAATTCAAAAAGTATGAAAATAAAAAAGTTAATGTAAAACTTTACCAGAAAATAGATGGTAGAAAAGAATTTGTTGCAATTCTTTTGGGTAAAGATGATAAAAATTTCATTTTCAATATTGACAATGATAATTTTACTATAAATACTGCAAATATAGCATATATTACACCATATATAGAATTTTAAGGAGTATATTAAAATGATTAATAAAGATTTTTTTGAAGCTTTAAGAGATTTAGAATCTGAAAAAGGAATTAAACAAGAAGTATTTATTTCAGCTTTAGAGCAGGCACTTACTGCAGCTTATAAAAAAAATAGTGGGGCTGCTCGTAATGCTCAAGTAAAATTAATTCCTGAAAAAAATACTATAAAAATTTATTCTTATAGAACCGTTGTAGATAATGTAGAAGATGAAGAAAAAGAAATTAGTTTAGAAGATGCTCATCAAATAAAACATTCATACAAAATAGGTGATTTAGTTATGCAAGAAGAAAGCACGAAAGAATTTAATCGTATTGCTGTTCAAACTGCTAAACAAGTTATCACACAAAAAATTAAAGAAATTGAAAAACAATCTGTATATAAAGATATAGCTGAAAAAGAAGGTAAATTAATAGTCGCTAATGTAAAACGTATTGATGCAGATAATGTCTATCTTGAAATCGGTGGTACAACACTAGAAGGATTGTTAACAAAACGTGATATGCTTCCTAATGACCATTTTAAACCTGGAGATAAAGTAAAAGTATATGTTCGTCACATTCGTGATGATTTTAAAGGCACCGTAGTACAAGTAAGTAGAACGCATGCTAATTTTGTAAAACTTTTACTTGAAATGGAAGTCCCTGAATTAAATAATGGAGAAGTAAGCATAATTGGGATAGTGCGTGAAGCAGGATTAAGAACAAAAATTGCAGTATCAACAACCGTTCCTAATCTTGACCCTGTTGGAGCATGTATAGGCAATAAAGGTAGTAGAATAAATCCTGTTATTAATGAATTAAATGGCGAAAAAATTGATATTATTAGTTATAGTGATAATCCTGCAGATTATATTGTATCAGCACTTAGTCCAGCAGAAATAAGCGAAATTACGGTAGATACAGCGGCTGGTGTTGCTAAAGTATTAGTGCCAGAAAATAAACTTTCTCTTGCAATAGGTAAAGGTGGTCACAATGTTCGTTTAGCTGCAAAATTAACTGGATATAAAATTGATGTTAAACCTGTAGCGGTTGAAACGACAACTCACAAATCAAATGATGTTGTAAGTACTGGCAGTGCTAATATAATACTTGATGATGATTTCTTTGATGATATCGACGAATAGAGGAGATAATGCATTTGAAACAATATAGAAAATGTGTCGCGTGTAAAGAATCAAAATATCAATATGACATGTTAAGACTTACAAAAATTGATAACCAAATAACAATAGATAAAAAGCATGCTTTAGGTGGACATGGTGCCTATGTATGTAAAAATCGAGATTGTATAGAACTTGCTATTAAGAAAAAGTTATTTAACAAAGCATTCAAAATGAACATAGATAATTCAATCTATATTCAATTAGGTGAATATGAACAAAATAATTAGTTATATAGGTTTTGCAATTAAAGCAAAGAAAATCATAATAGGGCAGTCACATTTAAAACGAACAGATAAAAAAATTTATTTAATATTGGTATGTCATACAGCTAGTGATAATTTAATAAATCTTGCAAAAAATTTATCAATAAAAAATAATTGTGACTTTATAATAACTAAATGTAAATTAGAGGATTTAACCAAAATTTATAGCGTTAAAATAATTGGTATCACAGACGAAAATTTAAGTAAAGCAATTATAGAAAATAAGGAGATAATTAATATTGGCTAACGAAACAAAGAATCAAGAGTTTAATAAAGCAATTAAACAATTACAATCAATGGTCAAAGACAAGATGATAATTAATCTTGCCGAAAAATTTTTCAATTTAAAAAATGAAATGAATAATTTGGCACGTGCTGTCAAAGAAAAAGAGTCAAAACTTGTTTTAGAAGAAAGCAAACAACTTTTAGCAAAAGAGCAAGAATCTAATAAGCAGGATATCCAACCTGAGGTTGTTTCAATTACGGAACCAAAAGTTGAAAAAGTTCCTGAAGTAGAAAAACAAGAAAATAAGCAATTTGTAAAAAATGCAAATCAAAACAATTTTAAACAAAATACAAATAATAATTTTAAAAATAATAAAAACAATTACAACAATTACAACAATTACAATAATTATAATAACAAAAATAATTATAATAATGGAAGCAATTTTAACAAAGAAAAAAGACCATTTAATAACAATAGACAACAAAACAACCAAAATCGACAATACAATGCCAATAGATCTTCTAATCCAAATTATAAGCCAGGTCAAAGACAACCATTTAACAAGGATAATTTAAACAAACGTCCTTCAATTAATTATGCACAACCAATAATTACTGCTAATCCAGCAAGAAATTTTGGCAATAAAAAGAAAGAGAACGAGAGGGGAGAAGAAAAGAGAGCATATTCAAAACGTGATTTAATCAAGCGTGGAATGCTTGATTATGAAGATACAGAAGATAGAATGCTTAATCGTAAAATTCGTCCTAAGAAAAAAGAAGTCGTTGAAAAGGTAGTTGAAAGGCCACAAGGACCTGCTATTATAACAACAGATAATATTACTATTAAGTTGCTTTCAGAAGCAAGTGGTATACCTGTTAGTGAAATTATAAAAAAATTTATGCAACTTGGTATGATGGTGACTATAAACTCAACTGTAGATTTTCAAACTGCTGAATTAGTAATGTCAGATATGGGTGTAGAATTAATACAAAAATTAGATAAAACAAGTGAAGAAAAATTGCAGGATTTGCAGAAAAATATACGTTCATATAGTGATTCTGAAGCTGTCAGCAGACCACCTATTGTCACAGTTATGGGACATGTTGACCATGGTAAAACAAGTTTATTAGATTACATTCGAAAAACAAAAGTGACCCTTGGAGAAGCGGGTGGAATTACTCAAGCAATAGGTGCTTATAGAGTTAATGTAAATAATCGTTATATCACATTTATTGATACTCCTGGTCATGAAGCGTTTACTGCTATGCGTGCACGTGGTGCATCTGTCACAGATATTGCAATTTTAATAGTTGCTGCCGACGATGGAATAATGCCTCAGACAGTGGAAGCAATTAACCATATTAAATCTGCTAAAATTCCTATGATTGTAGCAATAAATAAAATGGATAAACCACAAGCAGACCCTGATAGAGTAATGCAACAACTTGCAGAACATAATGTATTACCAGAAGCATGGGGCGGAGATGCAATAATTTGTAAAATATCTGCACATACAGGTGAAGGTATTGATAAATTATTAGAAACAATTCTTTTAGTTGCAGATATGCAAGATTTAAAAGCTAATCCAAATGTGCCAGCAATAGGAACGTTGCTTGAATCTCGTCTAGATAAAGGGAAAGGAGCAGTGGCTTCATTAATTGTGCTTGATGGTTCATTACATGTAGGAGATACAATAGTATCAGGTACTAGTGTATGTAAAGTCAAAGCAATGATTGACGAAAATAATAAAATTGTTAAAGTTGCTGAACCATCTATGCCTGTCACAGTATTAGGATTTAATGAAGTTCCTGTAGCTGGAGAATCTTTCACTGTTGTTGATGAAAAATTGTCAAAACAAATAGTTGAAGAACGTAAAGCAAAGATTAAAGAAGATTTAATTAAGCATAGTGGAGGTAATACTTTAGAAGATTTAATTCAAAAAACTAGTGAAAAAGAAATGAAGATTTTGAATATAATCTTGAAAACCGATGTTCATGGCTCATTAGAAGCAATAAAATCTTCCATTATGAAATTAGTTAATGATGAAGTTAAAATAAATATTCTTCATAGCGGAGTAGGTGCAGTAAGTGAAAGTGATTTAATTTTAGCTAATGCATCAAACGCTATGGTAATAGCATTTAATGTAGGTCAAGACAGTAAAGTAAAAACGCTTGCTGAACGAATGAAAATTAAGATATATTCATACAAGATTATATATGAATTGCTAGATGAATTGGAACGTGTAATTAAAGGTATGAAAGAACCTAAATATGAAGAAGTATATTTAGGTAAAGCTGATGTAATAGCTGTATTTAAACTTTCAAATGCAGGAATAGTTGCTGGTTGCATGGTAAAAGATGGAAAAATTGTACGTGGTGAGCATGCTCGCATATATCGTGCAGATAAGATGATTGCTCAAACAGAAATTAAATCATTAAAAATTGTTAAAGATGATGTTAAAGAAGCTGGTAAAGATAGAGAATGTGGTATTAAAACTGGATTTGATGACATAGCTATTGGTGATAGAA
>CALWTL010000027.1 GCA_944384445.1 uncultured Clostridia bacterium
TGTTGCATTAGGAAAACTGATACAAATTGCAACATCACCAAGTATGCTGTGATTCGAAAAAATGCTTATAAAATAAGACTTTTTGTGAGTTATAAGTGCAATTTGAGCCAGTTTTTTATCCTGCTTCTAATAAATTTCTCTACATTTTTGTATCATTTTGATTTAATTCAACCTCATAATCATAATAATCAAACATTTTTTTCTTTTCTTTTTCAAGCTTACATGAAAGCTTGTTAAAAAAGCCCTCATTGTTTTCATCAAAAAATTTTCTTTCACTTCTTTCCATTTTAAATATCATATAATTATACATTTGGGTTATTAGTTCTAACATAATCTCAATATTCGCATAGGTATTTTTGATAAATGGTTTGCTGAATTTTATGAAGTAATTCATTCGTTTTGTATGTTCGTGAATAGCATCTAAAATTGTTTGCTTTTCATTTTTAAAAGCCCAATTATCCTTTTCATGTTTTTCATAAACATCTATTCCCGTTTCAATTACATCATTAAAAAATTTGTTTTTTGACACACCTGAACCACCATAAAATTTTTCATAAAATTCTTTAAGTTTATCAAATAATTTATCACTTTTTATTCTTACTATATTTTCTTTTGTTAGCAATTGTTTATTCATTATTACCTCCTTGTTTTTATGTTTTTTGAAGGGTTCTATTCTCTCACCTCCTTTTATTTTTCAACAAAAAAAGAACTGTAACTTAAGCAGTTCTCTTTTCATTTTATAACCCCTCACTATATAGGACAAAAATAAACCAAAAATTAAGTATCTTTTTGATACATTTTTAAATTTTTTTAATTTTCTTTTTTAACTTTATTTTCAGCACTCTTTTGCAAATCATCAATAAAATCATCTACCATTTTTAAAACTTGCATAATGTTACCCTTAAATTTCTTTAAATTCTCAAAATGAGCTTCAACACCTAATTCTGCAAATGCATTATTCATTTTCTCAATATATTTATCATCAAGTTTTGAATAGTCAATTTGCTTGCTTAACTGTTCTCTTATACTCATATTTGATTTAGTTGCAATGGTTTGCCTTATTGCTTTTCTAACTTCTTTAATTAAATCTTTAATTTCATATAAATTAAGTTTTAACTGACCTGTTTTTCTAACCTCATTCATATAAGCTAAAAAAGCAACTTCTGTTTCTTGTTGTAATTTATCAAACTCACTTGTTTGAGTAAATTCTTTATCATTACACAAAATAACTCTATAATTATAGAATATTTTATCTAATCTTTGATTTATTGCACTTGGTGAAATATTCAACCTATTTGCAATATCTAATTGTTTTGTTCCTAGTAAATATTCAGTCAAGATTTCTCTATCTTCTTTTGGTAACTTGAATAAAGCTCGCTGTAAAACCCTTTTGTCAATTTTTTCTACCATTCTGTCAGCAAAATCTATATAACCATTACTTCTAGAATGTTCCATTAAATAACTGTTTAAATAATCAGCTCCTTTTCCATTCTCTATTTGAGAAAATGTAACCTCGTGTCTTCTAACTTTTCTTTCAAAACTTTCGATATTAATTGGTTTTTCTTCCATCTCAACTCCTATTAAGTTCATTATACAACAAAATAAATTTTGCTCAAAACAATCATTGGCACCAAAACAAAAAGAAGTAAGTCAACCTTACTTCTCTCTCTATTTATAAGAAAACTTTTCTTTATTATAATTTCTTTTGAAAGTAAATACTTACACAAAAAGTAATAATATATATATTTAACATATCTACAAGTACTTGAATAACCATACATCTAATAATTTGTGATTATATGTTTATTGAGTAAACATGGTGATGTATTTGCTAAAGTATTTTTTCTTTTTGTTAATAATTTAAAAATCTATCTTTCAAGTTATTAAAACTTGAATTTGATGATATTTCATCATGTGGTATAAACAAATATCTGAATTCTTTATGCCCATTTGCTTTGTTGTATTCTGAAGCAATCTTACAATATTGTAGAGCTCTATCTTTCTTTGATATAACATCTGGATCGTTTATTTTGCGTTTATCCTTAATTTCAACTAAATAATACATATCATCAGTTTCAACAACAAAGTCTGGTTCATATCTTTTACCACGGTTATATGTAATATTAAATTGTTTTGGAGCAGGACGAAGCCATCTAACTACTTCTGGTGAATTATCACACGCAAGAGCAAATAATCTTTCTGGGTTACTATCAAATTTAAACATATTTGTAACTGACTTTTTAGCTCCTTCATAAGCTATTGAAGAAATATTTATATCTGGTTCCATAGAGATATTTTTAACTTCATTGGAATAATCTATAGCATAATTTCTAATCAATGTTTCAATTCCACTTACAGTTTCAATTAGTCCTTCATATTTGATACCAAGATGTTGAAGCAATTGTTCTTTAAATTTGTTTATAATATCCATTTTATACATTACACAAATATTTCTAACTTCTTCTTCAGTATATTTACTTCTATAATAGCTTAAAAATTGCATAACAATTTTTTGAATTAATTCAGGACATTTCTCATAATCTATTTCTCCAATATCCCTAATTTCATCAACTAAATATTTCTCTGGTTTTATTGTGTTAAAATCAATAACCCCATTTTTTATCACAATAACATCATCAAGAGAATTTAGCATATTTTTAATCAATACTTCATTTTCAATAGGGATATAATTAAACTTTGATAAATCTAGGTCAAAATCTTGAATAACATAAACTTCATTCCCAAGAAATTCAGTTTTTAATTTAGGAATATACATTTCAGTTTCTTGAACTTTTTCTACAATATTGTTATTTACAATAAACATTGCCTCAATAATTTTTTGTAAATCCGTATTATCATTAAATCGTTTTCCTATATCTTCTTTAACCTTATTTTCCACTGTTGCTTTATTTACTTTTTTTGTTGGATTTGCTTTTATTTCACTTGCTGTTGTTTCTGTTATAATTTCAATAGCTTTTCTATATGTATCAACATTATTCTTGTTATTAAAATCAAGTCCTGCTTTTTCTAAAATTTCTTGTCTTTGTTCATCAGTGTCAATAAATGAACTTTGAACAATTTTTACTTGTTTTTGTCTTTCGTATTCAGCATAAATAACGCCCTCTGCATTAAATATAGAATCTTCTCTTTGTGCTTCGGCAATAATTTCATCAAATTTATCATGAGCAGTTATGGTTACAGAATCAATAAGTTTATCTCCTGTTCTTTGTCCAAAAGGAAGTCTTAAACCTCTACCAATAGTTTGTTCACGCAAAGTCCTACTAGCAGCAGTTCTTAAAGGAACTATTGTATAAAGGTTGTTAACATCCCAACCTTCTTTTAAAATGTTTACATGAATAACTATTTCAATAGGATTGGTATTTTTCTCAACATCTAATAACAAGTTTATATTTTCATCTTTTTCTAAACTTTTTTGATTGCTATGTATTAATATAACTTTATCTCTGTATTGACCATTCTTAAATTCGTCTGATTTAACATATTTTAAAACCCATTCTGCGTGTTCGGTATTTTTACACACGATTAACATAAAAGGTTTAACTAACTTTTTATCATAATTTATAGAATACTTTTTTAATTCTTCCTTAACTATTTCATGATGCAAAATACCATCATTTATCATAGTTTTATCAAGTTCTTCATCTGATAAGTTATAAGCTTTTATGTCCCTACGAGTTAATGCATAAGGAGTTCTTGTATAGCCATCTTTTATTGCTTTATATAAAGGATATTCATATACCACATTCTTAAAGAAAATAGTTTTATTTCCTTTTTCAACTTGTGGAGTTGCTGTCAATTCAAGTCCTAAAACGGGGTTAAGACTATTTATTGCATCTTCACTTTTTGTTGCTCTATAATGGTGAGATTCATCCATAATCAATACTAAATCTTCAAGAGATTTAAGATAATCATAAAAACTTTTACCCAAATACTCATCTAAATCTTTAATTTTTCTGTCTTCAGTATTGAATTTTGATATATTAAAAATGAAAATATTAACTTTTGATTTATCTTTCATTAACAATGGCTTTTTATAGTCATCTTCTACTAAAATATTTGGCGTGTTTGTCGCAAAACAACTAATACCCCTAAAAACATATTTATCATTATCAGCAGCAGGGTTGCCTAAATCATTTTTTAATTTTTTATAAATAGTTAAATTAGGAGCAACAACGAAAAAGTTTTTAATACCTTTCTGAGTATAAAGATATGTTATAAATGCACCCATAAGTCTAGTTTTTCCAACACCAGTTGCAAGTGCAAAAGTTAATGACATAAAAGGATGCTCAAAATCACTAAAAAGTTGATAAACATCATGAATATTATCTTGTGCTTTTTTTAAATCTATTGATTTTGAAAGTTCAATATCATCTAAAATAGAATCCAATATTTTAATACTCTGTTTTTGAGGTTTTCTTAAAGACATTACATTTGTTATATAGTCAACATTAAATTCAGGATATAAAATTTTATTCATCTTCGTCCTCCTCATAAACTGGAGGATTAATAATATTTAAATTATAGTTATCAACTCCAAATTCGCAATTTTTTAATAAAGATTGTGGAATTTTTTTAATTACAATATTCTTATATCCATTACAATTTGAATCAAACGATTTGCATACGATTAAAACAAATTCATCTTCTTTCATATCTGCTTTTATCGTTTCAACAATTCTACTATCTACATGATTTGTTGTAACAAACAAATAAGAGTTTCCTTTATTATTTGATTGCTTCCAAAAAACTGAACTATCAGGATTATAAAAGTATCCTTCATGTTTAGCAACTGCTGCCGCCAACATTTCTGCATTATATTCAGGATTGATAATTGGCTGACCAAATGCATCTTCTTTAATAAGTGTTGGAGCAAGTTCATAAAAACGATAACCACCACCACCTTTCCAGTTCTGCAATTTTGAAATTCCACCTTGTTCTCCATTGATAACTTTATCTAAACGAACTTTACAAAGCGAATACGCATGCTCACCCATTTCAATTCCTATCCATCTTCTATTCATTTTATGTGCAACAGCCGATGTTGTACCTGAACCTAAAAACGAATCAAGAACAATGTCTCCTGGATTAGTTGTTAATTCAAAGCATCTTTTTATTAGTTTTTCAGGTTTTTTACTATTCTTAAATACAACTCCTCCTTCTTGAAATAAATTATTAAATGCTATGTCAGTCCACAGATCACACACTAATCTAGCATAAGTTTCTGAACCAGCAATATTTTTTATACTATTAGATACAAATTGGACTTGAGAACCATTATAAGAATAATATCCTGGCATTTCTTCTATTGGTATAATTTTTTTTACTTTATATTTATCAATATTTTTTATTCTATCTTGTCTTACTGGTTGAAATATTCTGTCTTTATTTTCTATAAGCCACTTTTTAAAATTATTATCTTTCAATGATGCTTTCATACCTTTTTCTTTTAATACATCCGTCAGAGATAAAATCTCACAAGAACTCAAATCTGTTAAATCACCTAAAATAAATTTATTATAGTGTTTATCAAACTCATTAGCCTCAATATATTGTGGATTTAATAACAACCCTTCTGCATTTTTAGCATATACTAGAATAAATTCTTTTTCCTTCAATATTGTCTTTGTAGCATGCGCTATTTTTACCCCATTAGGAGGACTTACTTTTACTGCTATGCTTGTAATAAAATTTTTTCTTCCAAAAATTTCATCACATAAAACTTTTAGATACGCTTGTTCATTATCATCAATTTGAATAAAAATAACTCCATCGCTATTTAATAAAGAATAAAGAATTTCTAGTCTTGGTTTCATTAAAGACAACCATATAGAATGCTCCAAATTATCATCGTAATGTTCAAAAGCATTCCCCGTGTTATAAGGTGGGTCTATGTAAATACATTTTATTTGTCCAGCATATTTTTGTTCTAAGGCTTTTAAAGCAAGTAAATTATCACCATGAATTAGCATATTTTCAGTATTTACATCGATTGAAATATTGCTTAATTCTTTATTTTCTATTAATATTCTTGGTTCAATATGCAATTGTTCATTTTTCCCAACCCATGTTAATTCCAACTTTTGTATTTTGCTCATTTGTTACTCCTATCCTGAAAAATTAATTTATTATCATATAAATATTTAAGTACATCTTTTGCATTCTTATTTAATGCATATAAAAATGGTTCATATCCATTAAAATAAATTCCACCTAAATATCTTAAATGTTCTTTAGTAAATTCTTTTTTATGCTCTTTCAATAATTGAATATTTGAATTTGGAATTTTAAAAATAAAATTTAACGTTTCCAATCTTTTATAATAAGGGTTATTATCAAATGCCTCTATTGAAGATTGATTTAATAATAAATTATATAAAATTTCCTGTTCTTCTTTTACAAAGAAATTAAAATTATAAATAAATTCATCGAACTGTTTTTGAAATTCATCCCTTTTTAATTTTCGTTTTAACCAAGATGAATGTATATATTTTATAATTCCTAAGAAATTAAAATGTAAATTTAAATCCAACATTAATTTAAATTCTCCTATGTTTTCATTATAACATAAAATTTTGAAAATTGTATAAAATTATAAAACAAAAATGTTGATTATTTCCTTTTTCTTTTTTTGAGCATATTTATAGGCAAGAAAAGTGCCTGATTTTTGTCGATAATAAGTTATGTCTCGTTTTGATTGTTTTCGGGGCTGTGGTTTATAGTTCTCGTTATAGTAAAAAATGCAATAGTCACTATTATCTATCATTGCTTGATTTCTTTCTACATAACTCGCTTTACCTGATGTGTATTTTGTTTTATGTTCGAATTCTTCATCAACACAAAGTAAATCAACTTTTTCTTTATATAAATTAAAATAAATTTGTTCCCATTTTTTTCTTTCACTTTCAAGTGTGCACCCTTCACTTTTACAAGTGTATACAACTCGTTTAATATATGGGTATTTATCTTTTAAATCATTTATTATTTT
>CALWTL010000028.1 GCA_944384445.1 uncultured Clostridia bacterium
TCAAAATTTATTTTTTATTAGTAAATATTTTAAATAAGTTGACAATGTCTATTAAATTATTTATAATATATTCATGATAATTAGACAATTGGCATTACTATTATAATGATTGCCGATAATATCGGCACATTGTTTTGGTTGTGCTGAAAAAAGTTTTTGACAGCATAACCGCTGTCAATTTTTATTTAGGAGTAAATTATGAAAGAATATAATCCACAAGAAATTGAACCAAAATGGAGAAAATATTGGGAAGATAACAAAATTTTCAAAACGGATATTTGGGATTTTTCAAAACCAAAATTTTATGCTTTGGATATGTTTCCGTATCCTTCAGGTTCTGGTTTACATGTGGGACATCCAGAAGGATATACAGCTACTGATATCGTAAGTAGAATGAAACGTATGCAAGGATATAACGTTTTACATCCTATGGGATTTGATTCATTTGGTTTACCTGCTGAGCAACATGCTATTGAAACAGGAAACAATCCTAATGATTTTACAATGAAAAATATTGATTACTTTACAAATCAACTTAAAAATCTTGGTTTTTCTTTTGATTGGGATAGATTGATATCAACTAGTTCTCCCGATTATTATAAATGGACACAGTGGATATTTAAACAGTTATATTTAGATGGACTTGCAAAATGTGTTGACATGCCTGTTAATTGGTGTGAAGAGTTGGGATGTGTATTGGCAAATGATGAAATTATTGATGGTAAAAGCGAACGTGGTGGATATCCTGTTGTCAAAAAAAATATGAAACAATGGGTCATTGACATGCCTAAATATGCAGAGAGATTGTTAAGTGGATTAGATGAAATTGATTGGCCAGAATCTACAAAGTCTATGCAAAGAAACCGTATTGGTAAATCAGAAGGTGTTGAAGTTGATTTTGAAATTGTTGGTGGTGGAAAATTTTCAATATTTACAACTTGTATTGAAACAATTTACGGCATAACTTTTATGGTTCTAGCTCCTGAAAGCAAACTTGTTGACGATTTAAAATCAAGAATAAAGAATTGGAATGAAGTAGAAAAATATAGAGAAGATACTGCAAAGTTAAGCGACCTTGATAGAACTGAATTGAATAAAGGTAAAACAGGTGTTAAATTAGAAGGAATATTTGCTATTCACCCACTAACACAAAAAAAAGTACCAGTTTTTATTGGTGATTTTGTTTTAGCAAGTTATGGAACAGGTGCTGTAATGGCAGTTCCTAGTCATGACCAACGAGATTTTGAATATGCAAAAGTTCATAATATTCCTATGATACAAGTTATAGATGGGGCAGATGTGACTAATTCTGCATTCGAAAAGCATAGTTATTTAGGTAAAGGTTGCAAATTAATTAATAGTGAAGAATTTACAGGACTTACTGTTGAGCAAGCCAAATCTGCAATTGTAAACAAACTGCAAAAATTAGGGAAAGGTAGACAAACTGTAAATTATAAAATGCATGAATGGATTTTTGCGCGTCAACGTTATTGGGGAGAACCTATTCCGATTGTCCATTTTTCTGATGGCAGCATGAAAGCCTTAGATGATAAAGATTTACCGTTAATTTTGCCTATTCTTGATGATTATAAACCATTGAAAGACGGAAGAAGCCCACTTGCAAAAGATAACGAATGGGTTAATGTAGTTATAGATGGCAAGAATGCAAAGAGAGAGACTAATACGATGCCAGGAAGTGCTGGTTCAAGTTGGTATTTTTTGAGATATATTGATCCACATAATGATAAAGAATTTGCTAATTATGAATTGCTAAAACATTGGATGCCTGTTGACTTATATGTTGGTGGTCCAGAACATGCTGTTGGACATTTATTATATTCTAGAATGTGGAATAATTATCTTTATGATAAAGGCTTAGTACCAGTAAAAGAACCATTTAAAAAACTTGTACATCAGGGCATGATACTTGGTGCAAATGGAATCAAAATGGGTAAACGTTATCCTGAATTTGTAGTAGATCCTAATGATATAGTAAAAAAATATGGGGCAGATACTTTGCGTTTATATGAAATGTTTATGGGCCCATTAGAAATGTCAAAGCCATGGGATGATAAAGGTGTTATAGCATCAAGAAAATTTCTTGATAGAGTTTATAGATTATATCAAGAAAAACCAATTATTGAAAAAAATAACAAAGAATTAGATATGATATATCATCAAACCGTGAAAAAGGTGACCGAAGATTTTGAAACTCTAAATTTTAATACGGCAATTGCTCAAATGATGATTTTTATAAATGCTGTGAGTAAGTCCGAATTTTTACCACGTGAACATGCAGAAGGATTCGTTAAATTGCTAAATCCAATTTGTCCTTGTATTACAGAAGAAATGTGGCAAGAATTGGGTCATGATAATACTATTGCATATGAGAGTTGGCCAATGTATGATGAAAGTAAAATCGTGGTTGATACAATTGAAATTCCTATACAAGTTAATGGAAAACTGAGAGGAAGAATAACAGTAAATAAAGATGCTAATGAAGATGAAATTAAACAAAAAGCATTAGAAGAAGTAAAATCATTTGTTGCAAATGGTTATAAAAAGATAATTTACATTCCTAATAGAATATTTAATATTGTTGTATAAAACAAAAATACATTGCAATTAATACAAATCTTGCAATGTATTTTTATTTTGTTAGTTAGGTTATTCTTCCAATCCGACCAAATAATCTAATGAAACATTAAAATATTTGGCAAGAGCAATTAATGAGGTCAAAGTAGGTTCTCTTTTGCCATTTTCCCAAAGACTGATAGCACCTTTACTGACATTGATTATTTTTGCTAATTCTACTTGACCTATTTTTCTTTCCATGCGTAATGATTTTAAAATTTCGCTAAAACTATTTAATTGATGCACATATATATTTTCTCACAAAAGTAAGAAAAATGCTTGACTTCTTACAATAGTAAGAGTATAATATTGTCGTATAAAGAATTTTTTTGTAGAAATTCATATATTACTTAATTTTGCTTGACAATATTTCATTAATTTGAGAATATATGAATATATAAAATTATTTTTTATATAATAATTTTTAAAAGGAGAAAATTATGACAAAAACAATCAAAAAATCTTTAGTGGTGTTGTCAGTATTAGCAATGTTTTTGATGAGCGTATTGTTTTTAAGTGCATGTGGTGACGATTCAGACTCAGATAATACGGACAACAATCAAGCAAACTTTGTTATTGCGCAAAATGTGAAAACGAATGCCAATGCAATAATAGATAGTTTAGTGGCAGATATTTACAACAATAGTACAGATTTGGGCACACAGACTACTTATTCTTTGGATGAAATTAGAGAGGTATTCCCAACATTTAATTATTATGTAGAAGTTGGAGAAATTCAAAATGTTAGTCAGGTGAATTCTATATCATTTAATGAACTTACTTTAAATGCAAATCAAACATTCTATTTGTCAATAGGAAATTCTAATCAACTGTTAGAAGAAGCTTTTTATGTTCAAGACAGCAAGCTATATGTGGCAGCTCCTATTATTGTGTTTGAAGCTGTAGATAATTCAAAAATTAAAATCAATGATAATGAATATGACTTTGATCTTGACGTTACAGCGAATTCTATTAATTTTACTAATGTTAGATTTAATGAAGGATGTGCAAGCACCGCTGACAAAATTTCTGATACAGAATACACTTTGAATATCAGAAGTGGTAAAGAGTTTGCAGGGCTATATTATTCTAATGCTCAAGAAGACGATGTTATATTAACAAAAAGAATTTTAAATGGAGAATTGAATGGTTACGGATTAGTTAAACCATATAATGGTACAGATGGATATTGCTCATATTTCTATCCTGTAGGTTGGGAAGAAGACTTTAGTCAAGTGAATGTTGACAAATTTGATGGGGCAGTTTTTGATTATTCAGTTTATATTACCAATTTGGATTCAGTTGCTAATGTTAAATTAAATATTGAGATTATCACAGAATAATAAGCATAGTTAAATAAAGACAAAAAACTCTAACAAAATAATGTTAGAGTTTTTTTTCTTAATTATGAAATTTGTAATGTTGAAAATAAATATTTTAACAATTCGTTAGATTTTCCACCTGCAATCCATCAAATGCACTTTCTGCAACTTGTTCAGCATTTGGTGTGATTATTGATAAAAACTTTGCATTTTTAAAACAATTTGCAGGAATCTGTTTGATGTTTGGCAGATATAAACAATCTTCACTTTGTGTTTCTTCAAAAGCAGATTCTTCAAGAATTTTCACATTTTCAAAGCAATCCACGCAATGTAGTCTACGAGCTTTTTTGAAAGCACCTGTGCGGATTTGTTCAATATTAATTGCAGAATTGAAACTGATTGAATCAATGTTCATATGATAAAAACAGTTTTTACCTATAATTTTTACTTTATCAGTAAATGATATTCTTCTACAATCTTCATTTGCAGATATATATTCAATTAACTCACGTGTGACAATTTTTGTATCTATGATAATTTCTAATGAATTATTTTTTGATGAACCTATTTTTTTATATTGTTTTCTATAAAAAATATTAACCATTTTTCCCTTCTTATTTAAATCATAACTTATAGAGTATTGTTTGTCAATAAAAATATTTAAGTTTATTTTTCATTTGATATATTATTTATTATAATCCTGAATATATTTTTATTTTATATTTCATTTTTATTATCTCTTTTTATCATATATATTTAAAAGTAAATTGTAATACTTATTAAAATTTATATTTTATGATGTTTTGACATTTATAGTTTAATGATAAAAAGGGGTAGAGAATTTCATTAGACTATATTATTTTAAACAAGATATTTTTGATAATTCAACTGAATAAAATTTTAAAAAAGGTTGAAAACTTTCATTGAATGTCGGACAAAATTCATTATTTTTGATCATCTTTTCAATTTCTTCTATGGTCACCCATTTGGCTTCACTTACTTCCACTTTTTGTAAATTTAAATCGGACATTTCAAAGTCTTGGACAACTAACCACATGTCAACAAAATCTTTTTTTCTTTTAATTGTAGAAACGAGTTTTGTTTTATCTAAATTAGGTTTAATTCCAAGTTCTTCTTTGAATTCTCTTTGAAATGTTTGCAAACTAGTTTCTCCAGACAATGCACCACCACCAGGGTTTTCCCACAAATTTGGAAACAATTTTCTATTTGATGACCTTTTTTGTATATAAATTTTTTCCATAGCTGTTAACTATCCAAATATGTATCGATAATTTATATCTATTATTTGGGATTTCATCGCCACGTTTTATTTTTTCGCCTGTTAAAATTTTATTTTCATCGTACAAATCAATAATTTCCATAATTTTTATCTCATTGATATGATACTATTTTTCAAAAAAAGTCAAATTGAAATGTATGCAATTGTAAAAAATTTTATATATTATTCAAATCATAATACAAAACACAAACAATTAAAAAATATATTAAATTATTTTATTTTTTAAATTTTGACTTAAAAAAAATAATAAAAGTTTTTATCATAAATGTAATTTTGTAGAAGAAATTTAAAATCGTATAACTAATAACAAAAAAATAATAATGAAACGACAATTCAAAAGAAAAAAATTGAGATTTCTAAAATAAAAAATTGCCGTTTGAGTTCAAACGACAATTGTCTGGCGGCACCAACAAAGTTCAGATTGAACTAATACTTACGCATGTAGTTTCTTTAAATATAAAATTTAATTAAGACAATGTGTATTCTTCTATTGGTTCAAAATGTTCACAAGTACAATATTTTATATTTTTATTCTTTTTTAATGTTTCTTTTATCTCTAAATAAGATGAATATAAAGAGGCTAAATTTACATAGTAAAAGGAATCTCTAGGGGCTTCTGTTTTTTTACGGAAGAAGTTTTTTTCTAATCTTTTTTTCGTAGTACTAAAATAGTAATTAAATAATTATCTTCTAATCCAAACATCCAAGCATTTAATTTGTCTTAAATCTGTAATATTACTAAAAAAACCAATCCAACTTTGAGGTTTTTGTGGCTTACCGCATTTTGAACATATA
>CALWTL010000029.1 GCA_944384445.1 uncultured Clostridia bacterium
ATCAACACCCGCATAAAAATCAATATGATTAATGTTTAAAAACAAACAGAACAAGAACCCTGGATAAAAACAAACAAGTAAACTATTTAGACTTACAATAACATTTTCTTTAAATGTTCTAGCATTATTTTTTATACTTTCTGTAATTAAAATCAACAAAAAGTAAACAAACAAACCTGCCAATTCAATAAGTATAATATAATAAAATTTTAATATCTTAAAACATAAAATCAAAATGATATAATTAAAAATCGCATACATTGAAGATAAATATTTATTCAGTTTCTTATTGCAATTTTCAATTATATGACTCATTTCAAATGATGCAACCACTGTTATACATAAAATGAATAAATCAAAGATATAATCTCCAATATCGTAAGGCAAAAATTTACTAGCAACAGCAATTGCTACAACTAAAACTATAAAAAAACTTGTTATTGACCTTTGTTTCATACTATCCTTTTATTGCACCAAATCTTCTGTTGCGTTTCATATATGACATAAGTGCTTTAACTAAATCTTTTTTACTAAAACTTGGCCACAAAATTTTAGGAAAATACCATTCGCTGTAAGTAGATTGCCAAGGTAAAAAATTGCTAGTTCTCAATTCTCCAGATGTTCTAATAATAAAATCTAGAGGTAATAAATCTTTTGTATATAAATGTTTTTCAAATTCGTTTTCATCTATATCTTTTTTGTTTTCTTTAATAATTTCGTTAACAGCTTTAATTATTTCTTGTCTACCACCATAATTAATACAAGGATTTATTATAAAACCTGATTTATTTTTTGTTAATTCCATCAACTCTTTTGCTTTCTTTCTAACAGTTTCTGGTAATCTTTGGTCGTCCATATCTCCAGATATTACAATACGTACATCTTTAGTTAAATATCTTTGTTTATATTCATCTAGCATTTGGTCAAAAAGTTTCATTAAATAATCGACTTCATCTTTTGGTCTATTCCAATTTTCTTTACTAAAACAATATAATGATAAATTTTTTATACCTAATTGTTCAACATAGTCTGTCTGTTTTTTCAAATTGTCAAAGCCCGCTTTATGTCCGAAACTTCTCGGAAGTCCTCTATGTTTTGCCCATCTTCCATTTCCATCAATAATAAAAGCAATATGCTTTGGAAGTTTTGGATTGTTTTTTAATTTTTCGAATTTCATTTTACACTTCCATTATTTCAGAAATTTTCTTTTCACAACTTACATCTGCTTTACTTGTAAAATTATCTAAAGTTTTTTGAACATCTTTTTCTAAAGAAGAATATTCATCTTCACTAATTTCAGAATTTTTTTTCATTTCTTTAAATATATCTAAACAATCTCGCCTAGCATTTCTCATAGCAATCTTACATTCTTCCAAAAGCTTTTTTACTTCTTTTGAAAATTCTTTTCTTCTTTCTTCAGTTAAAATAGGAAATCCAACCCTGATTATTTTGCCATCATCACTTACACTAACACCCAAATTTGCAGATTCTATTCCAGTTTTTATAGCCTTCAAAGTAGATGTATCCCATGGTGACACAATTAACATTCTTGCATCTTGAACAGTAATATTGCCAGTTTGAATAATTGGAGTTCGTGTACCATAATAGTCAACTTTTATATTTTCAATAAGTTTAGGATTTGCTCTGCCTACTCTAATCATCATATATTCATCAATCAATCTATTATATTGTTTATTCAAATTATCATCATATTCCATCAATGCTATTTCAACATTTTCACTCATAAATTCTCCTATGAAAATATAGTACACAAAATAAAAAAAAATTGCAACTTATTTAATTAAACTTATTTAATTATTAAAATTCAAATAAAATAAAATTTATGATATTTATGTATTTATAATATAAAAAATACAAAATTGATAAAATAAAAAAACTTTTGAAACAACATAATTAAAATTAATTATATCATCACAAAAGTATTATTTATATTAATCAGAAAATGATTTTTATTTTTTTGTTTGAGCAGCAACTTCTGCAGCAAAATCATCATTACGTTTTGTTAAGCCTTCGCCCATAGTCATCATATAAAAACGTCTTATTGTAATTTTTTCACCGATTTTTGCAACTAACTCAGTTAATACATCTTTTACTTTTTTCTTTCCAGAATCATCTCTAATGTATGGTTGTTCCATCAAAACTACTTCTTCATAATATTTATTAATTTTTCCGTCAACGATTTTGTCAACCATAGCTTCTGGTTTTCCTTCATTTAACAATTGAACACGATAAATATTTCTTTCAGCTTCTACTTTATCTTGTGGAACTTCATCAATATTTACGCAAATTGGTCGTGAAGCAACGATTTGCATTGCAATATTATGCGCAAATTCTCTCAACTCTTCATTTTTGGCAGCGAAATCAGTTTCAGTATTAATTTCAACTAATGATGCGAAACTTCCACCACCATGTACGTATGCATCAATAAAACCTTCTGCAGCAATTCTTCCTTCTTTTTTTGCAGCTTTAGCTACACCTCTTTCACGCAATAATTCAACAGCTTTGTCCATATTACCTTCAGCATCAACTAGTGCTTTCTTACAATCCATCATTCCTGCACCAGTCATATCTCTTAAACTAGCAACATCTTTTGCCGTAATATTCATAATTTACTCCTTATCTTTTATATTTTTTTTATGTTCTTTAATAATCAATTCAATTAAATAATATCCATTAATAAATAATAAAATACAATTCAAAAATGCAGTGCTATATGCAGGCAATAACAATCCGTATACAACGAAAACTGCAGAACCTATAAGATTGAATATTCGCATAAATAACGAACCTTTATATGAAGTTGTGCGAAAACTCATTGATACTAATAAGAATATAGATGCTACAATTCCGATTAATTCAATCATGTTCATATTCACTCACATTAATTTTCGCTAGAATTTTCTTCTACTTTTTCAACTTTTTTTTCTTTTTTTATCTTGTTTGGTTTTTTCTTTTTATCTTCTGGTTTTTCTTCTTCTTTTACGATTTCTCCGCTTACCATAGCTTCCATAGATACATCTTCATCTTCAGCATTAAGGTCATGTAAAATAACTCCACCTTTTGCTTCCAATATAGCATCGGTTAAAGCACTTAAAATTAATTTAACTGAACCGATTGCATCATCGTTTGCAGGGATACAGTAATCAACATCATCTGGGTCACTATTTGTATCAACTATACCAACTGTAGGAATATGCAAACGTTTTGCTTCTTTTACAGCAATATGTTCTGTGTGAGGGTCAACTAATATAATTAAGCCCGGTAATGAAGTCATATCCTTAATACCTGATAAGTTGTTAGCAAGTTTATCTCTCTCAGCCTTTAATTTAATAACTTCTTTTTTAGGAAGTAAATCGAAATCACCCAAAGTTTCCATATTGTTGAGTTTATTCATTCTATCGATTCTTTTTCTAATTGTTGAAAAATTAGTAAGTGTGCCACCAAGCCAACGAGTATTTACATAAAACATACCTGAGCGCTCAGCTTCTTGTTTCACAGTTTCACATGCTTGCTTTTTTGTACCTATAAACAATACATTTGCACCTGCAAGAACTTTTTCTTTGATAAAGACATAAGCTTCATCAATCTTTTTTGAAGTATCTTCAAGATTAATAATATGAATATCGTTTCTGTCTGTGAAGATATATTTCTTCATTTTAGGATTCCATTTTCTAGTTTGATGACCGAAATGACAACCTGCTTCTAATAATTGTTTCATTGAAATAACTGACATAAATTTTCCTCCTGTTTGTCTACTTCCCTACTACTCATTTTGCTATAAACCATAAAGGCAACAGACTAGCAATCATAATAGGTGCTTTTTCATTGAACTTATTTAGTCTATCAACTTTTAAAATATTTGTCAATAAAAAACAAAAATTTTTTATATATATTAAACAAAACTCACATGAAATAGAGATAAATATATAAATTCAACTATCCCTCTTCAATTAATTTTTTATATATTTCTAGTACTTCATCAATAATTTTATTATCATTAATCGGTATCAATTTATTATTGATTTCGTCAATCTCAAATAAAACACCTTCTCCTTCTTCAACATTTTCCATAGGAGTGACAGGGATTAATATTGTGTATAATTTTTGATTAGTTTCAAGCGGAATTACAGCAATTTGCTCAAATTCAATCAAATTGTTATTAATATCGGGATAAAAAATATTATCAGTATTATTTTCATCTAAAATTTGTTCAATTGGATTTTTTATTTTTTTCTTACCTTGTTTTGTATCATCTCTTATATCTTTCATTTTTATCTCCTTATATCTAAAAAATCTTGCAATATGATTGATGCAGCTACACTGTCTAATTTTTCTTTTCTTTTTCTCCAATCTTTTTCTGTTCGTTTCAATAAATCTTCAGCTAAAATTGAAGACATTCGCTCATCTACAAATTTTACTTCTATTCCTACTCTATTTGATAATATAGACATAAAATTTCTAGTTTGTTTAGCAATTTCTTGTTCTTCGCCCTGCATATTAACTGGTAAACCACAAATTATTTCATCAACTTTTTTTTCTTTTATTAGGTTTTCAAAAAATTCTAAATCTTCTATTTCATTTTTCCGTTTATATGTTATATAAGGCGAAGCCAAAAATTTAGTTTCATCTGAGAGAGCTATTCCTATACGTGCCAATCCAAAATCAATACCCATTGCTTTCATGATTTAAGTTTAGCAAAAAGAAAAAATTTTGTAAATTAATTCATTACAATTTATTATTTTAATTAAACAAAAAGTGAACAATCTCAAATCAATTTATAAATTAATTGCAAATATTTATTTTTGTTATTTACTATGTATCAATTTGTCAAATAAAAATTTAATTGATGGTTTTTATATTTAAAAACCAAATTTTTTTATTATTTTACAGATAATTTAATTTCTTTTGTTATACTCTCATCTAATGTATACGTTATTTTTATTGTCACGTCTCCCTTAGTTTTGCATTTTATAAATATCAGCGGATAATCACTGCTCGTTATTTCTACAATATCTTCATTACTGCTCTCTACTTTTACATATTGATATGCGGATACTCCATTTTTATCTATTACTGCATATTCTATTGGATATATTCCGCCTACTTCTAACTCGGTTATCTCTGTATATATTTCTATTGTATACTCTGGCGGTTTTGCTCTGTCATTTATTTGTATTAAATATGTATAGTTATATTTTATATATTCATAAATTAAACTTAACTTTATATTAGTTTTGCCTCCATTTTGTGGTATAAATATATTGTTGTTTATTAATATATAATTTTCATCTTCTATCTCTACTGTTATATTTGCCTTTGTGTTAAATGTGAATATTTGTTCTAAACTGTACTCATTTCCTATTTCTAAAATTTTTAATAATTGGATTACATTTGTATTCTTATCTTCTACCACTGAAATCTGTATTCCATCAGTTAAATAGTAATCATCACTTGATGGAACACTAAATTTTATATAATATGTGCCTGTTTCAAATGTTGATATAATATTGTTAGAAAACTTTATCCCATCGGCATTACCACCATATCTACCAGATATAGTATAAGAAACATTTTCGACACAATCATAAGGTTCAACATAAATGTAATCTTCTAATAATTCAACGGATTCACCAAGTGTAATTTGAATACTACGTGGACAATTGAGAGATAAATTAGTTGCAAAAATTAATGTATCAGAGTTAGAAGAATTTGAATTAGGAGTATCAATTTGAATATTATCATTATTGTAAGTAGCAGAATCAGCCGAATTATCAGGGAAAAAAACAAGGAATAGTATTAAAGCTATCACAATAAAGACACAATATAAAGAAAAAATAAGAACTTTTTTGTTCACACAAAAATAATAAACAAAATGAAAAATTTTTACAAATAAAATGTCGAAATTTGTTGCAAATAGTT
>CALWTL010000030.1 GCA_944384445.1 uncultured Clostridia bacterium
GCGTCAATAGCTCAGCTGGATAGAGCATCGCCCTTCTAAGGCGGGGGTCGGGGGTTCGAATCCCTCTTGACGCACCATATAAACTTAAATCAATGTTTAATTATTTGATTTAAGTTTTTTTTCTTTTTATGTTTATATCTACATATTTAAACTCAATTTATTTTAGTCGTCTATATGAGGTCTTTGATTTTACATTATTGCATTTTTATTTAAAGATAAAATAATATATTGAAAAAAATTTTATGATATGTTATGATTTTTTTATGAATGTTGAAAACTGGATTAAAAATAATTGTTCTGACTTAAAAAATAAAAAAATTGTACTAAGTGGTGCTACTGGCGGTATAGGCAATAATCTTGCTTTTATTTTAGCGCAATTGAATGCTGATATAATTATGTTAGGAAGAAACATAAATAAATGTAATGAATTAAAAAATAAAATAATTTCTTGTTTTCCTAACATTAATATTGATATTATAAAAGTTGATATGTCTGATATTGAGAGTGTAAAGGCTTGCATAACACAATTAAACAACTATAAAAAAATTGATGCTATTATTCAAAATGCAGGAGTTTACAATGTACCAATTTATAAAACTAATTTTGGTTATAATAACATATTCAGTATAAACTTTTTAGCACCATATTATATGACAAAAAAATTAATTCCTTTATTAGAAAAAAGTGACTTAGCAAAAGTTGTAATTGTAGGAAGTATTGCTCACAATTATTCGAAGTTAGATGAAAAAGATATAGATTTCTCAACAAGAAGAAAACCTAGTAATATATATGGTAATTCTAAAAGGTTTTTAATGTTTTCAATGCAAGAATTATTTAAAGACAATAAAAAGATTAGTCTATCAGTAGTTCATCCAGGAATTACATTTACCAATATGACTAATCATTATCCGAAATTCATTTATGTAATAATAAAATATCCTATGAAAATTATATTTATGTCTACCAAAAAAGCATGTTTATCAATAATAAAAGGTATATTTGATTCAACAAACTATCATCAATGGATTGGCCCAAAATTAGCAAATATTTGGGGAAAACCAAAAAAGCAAAATTTAAAAACATGCACAATGAAAGAGAGCAAAAGAATTTATGAAATCTCAGAAAAAATATTTGATTCTTTAAAATAATTCATTTACTAATTAAATATAATCAGTTATTGAATATTAAATCATTACTCCGTTATTTTCATCAAAATCGAATGTCGATGAAATTCTATAAGCTATTATTTCATTAATTGTATTTGTTTTAACTATTGATTTTTTCTTATTCTTTCTAGAACGAATAAATTTTTTTATTAATCTTGATTGAATACTTCCTTGAATATTTATACTCTCACCTTCGTCTAACATACTAACAAATTCAGAATTTGCTTCCCATGCCACACAAGGAATGATACTTGAAAAATTGGGAGAATTTTCTTGTACTTTTAACAAAAAATTTGTTTTTTCTTTTCTTGATTTAATACTCCTTTGTTTTTCAATTTTAAATATCTTACCCTGCAAATTAATAACGTTGTTTTTATTAATCATTTTATTTATTAATGTTGATTCATAATTTTTATTAGAATGCTCAATTATTTCATTAGGATAAAAAGCTTGAAAAGATTCTCTTCTATTACCCTTATATATATTGTGAGTTCTAAAACTTCCAGATATTATAAATTTTCCATTATTGATTAACATTGGATGTTCTTTAATATCTGAAAAAGTCAATAAAACATTTACAAAATCTGTTTTCCCAGATTTTCTTACGATTTCCATTATTCCTATAAAAAAATTACCTAATAACACATCATCTAAATATGGAATTTTTTTAATATTAATTATTCTACCTGATAAATAACCTAAATTTGTCTTTAACACTGAAACTCCTATCAAAATATAAAAACGATTATAACACAAAAAAATTATTTTTCAAGTGATTTAAAAAATAATGTAAAAATTATAATATTAACAATAAAGTTATATTATTTTAAATAATCATTTATTATATTTATAATCATTTTTTTCCCATTTATTGAGTTATTTTGATCATGTTGTTTATATTCATTCAAGTGATTTGAAAAATCTAAAATTGTATTATAAAGTTTCGTCGGAGTTAAATCATCTTCATACAATAATTTAGCCACTTTTAAACTTTCATAATATTTTGCATTTTGTAATTGGTCACCACGACTCGCTTTATTTTGCAAAGGGATAAGAATCATTGGAATCCCTTTGAAATAACATTCTGCACTAACTCCTGCTCCGCTCCTACCAACTACAAAATCTACAATGTTATAAACTTCACTCATATTATCATATATTTCAATTGAATTATAATTATCAAACGACTTTATTTTATTGTTTCCTTTACCAGTTATATGTATAATATTAAATTGTTGAATTAAATCTTTAATTATAGGATATAGAACTTCATTAATTTTTTTTGAGCCTAAAGACCCTCCAATGAAGAGAATTGTTTTTTTATTTTTATCCAACTCGAAATTAGAAGATTTTTTAGTAAAATTTTCAAAATCTTTATTAAAAATAGGCCCTGTGTATATAATTTTTTTATTATGATTTTCCAAATTTTTAAAATTAACACACATTTTATTGCAGAATTTTAATATTATTTTATTAGCTAAACCAAAACTAAAATCACTTTCGTGAGCAATAATCGGTATATTTAATAAACGTCCAGCTAGACAAACAGGTAAAGATACATACCCACCTTTGCTAAAAATCAAATCTGGTTTTATTTCTTTCAATATTTTTTTTGATTTAATTATAGCACTTAATAAAACAAATGGGATTTTAAAATTCGTAAATAATTTTCCCCTAACAAGTTTAATTGTAGGTATAGTAAAAAAATTTATATTTTTTTTTGTTATCAATTCCTTTTCAATCCCATTACTACCTATATAGCAAGATTCCACATCTTTTAATTCTTCAATTAAATATAAATTAGGCATAACATGACCTAATGTTCCGCCACCTGTAAATACAATTTTCTTTTTCATAAATATATAATATGTAGAATAATGTCTAATTATTAGCAAAATTTTAAATAATATTTTGTATTAATTTAGAGATATCCTTAAAAGAATTTTTTTATTCAAATATCTAATCAATTAATTTAGTTATTTATTAAATAAAATCATAAAATATATGCAAATTTAGACACATGTTGATTTTTTATATTAAAAATGCTTGACTATATATATTATTTATGCTATTTTCATATACAAAGGAGGCGGTATTATAGACATGTGTTGATTATTAATTATTAAAAATATCCAATGTGTAAAAAAATAAAAGAATTAAGGAGAATAAAATGAAAAATTTAAAAACATTAATAACAAATTCGTTTTCAATAATCATGGGAATTTTAATCTATATTTTCTTATCACAAAACTTCTTTACATATTCAGCTAACATATCTGGCACTACTACTGAAGATGCTAGGAAAGGCTATCAATTAATTAAACAATTATTTGAAGGCGGAGATGCAACTCCAACCTCTACTGCGATGGTGGTAGGATTGTTCATAATATCTATTCTAGCCGGTTTAGTAATAATTTGTTCAATTTATAATTTATTAAAAAACTTTAACGTTATAAAAGTCAAAAATGAAAAATTAGATAAAATTATTAGCATTATGAACATGGTGTTTGGAGTATTGATTGCAATATTTGCAATAGTATCAATTTCTTGTACATATGCTTATTTAAAAAATGGTTTAGATATGTCAATTGCTAAAACAGCTGCTGAAACATTAACTGCAGCTGGAATGCCAAACATTACTGCAGACCTTGTGTTAAATAATTTAATGACAAATTTTGAAGCTAATATTGCATGGTCAAATATAACGAATTTAATATTATGTATTTTATTAGCAATATCTAATATATTAACATTTGTATTTGATAAAAGAAGATAATAATAGATATCAAATGAAAACGAATCACAACTGTCTATAAATATTACTTTAATATATTTTAGACAGTTTTTTTTGTTTATTATATTTTTTTAACATGACAAGATTAATTTCTTATTTGCTAAAATAATATAATATTTCTTAAATTATATTGACAGAACCCAAATATTTTGATAAAATATTATCAACGATTTTATATAATATTTTTAATAGCATAATTAATTTTAACAATCTGTGTATTAACATTTATTGTAAACTTAATATGGACGATTAGCTCAGTTGGTAGAGCAACTGACTCTTAATCAGTGGGTCCAGGGTTCGAGTCCCTGATCGTCCACCAAAAAATTCCCTACTTTAGGGAATTTTTTTATTATAAAATTTTAATTAAAAGAATGAATTAAAATTATTAACATTTTTCTATACATTTGTATTTATATTTAATTCTAATCTGATGTCAATATCATAAGGAATTTTACAATATTCTTCAAATTCAGGAACAAAAACTAATTTGAATGATAAATTTGATTTTGTTATTGCTGTAGTAAAATCAATATCTTCGTATGTTCCACTTGCTTGACGTTGTTGTAATTTCCAACTACCATACATATTGTTAACTGTTAACATATCAAATATATCACTAAATTTGAAACTTTCTCCCTCGGATAAATCGTATGATAAATGATAAGTTCCTTCTTCACCATTATAAATGGTATCATCTGTTCCTTTTATATAATCATTATCTGTTAAATTATATTTTGATATTGCAAATGAAATTTCAGTATCTATATCATTATAATCAATATTATCACTACTTGCTTGTATGTGCAAAACAGCTGTATAATATGAACCAGAAACAGTTGATAAATTTGCGGTAATAATAATAGCTGTTTTCTGAATTTCATTATCTAAAATTTCATATGAAACGTTTATGTTATTCAATTCAACGGTTGACATTTGACCGCTTTCGCTAGTTTTTAATAATTGAGCAGTTAAAGTATCATTATTTGATTCAAATACATTAGTTGGATAAGATGTGCCCTTATTGGCATATAAATAGAACTGTGCAGTTATTGAGCCATCTGGCTGGACAACAACATTGTTAAGATAATCACTTTCTAACTCTAATGAAACTGCAGATAATTCAAAAGACATATTCTGTTCAGTAATTATAGAAGAATTTGGATTAAGATTTTGAACAATAACTTTATATACTGCAGGCATTATAACATCTTCATTCAAATAAATATAATGATACAATTGAGATGAATTTACTAAATTGTAATCGGATGGCAATAAAACAGTGTCAGTAGTAGTATTTTTTATTGATATATTTAAAAGTTCTAATAAATCATTAGTATTTAAGTCTGTTAAATTTTCTTGAAAATTATCTGAAATAGATTTAACTTCAATATTTAAATACAAAGAATTTTTATTTAATCTATATTCTGCAGCAGAAAGATTGAGCAATGAACCTGTATTCAAACTAATTGAAACATACCCTATATTTAATTTAACTTTTACAAATAACTCACTAAAATCAAAACCTTCAGAATCATAATATACTTGATCGTCTGTATGAATAGAGTCAAAATTAATACCTATATCATAAGATGAATTATTATCTGTCTTATAATTTACATATTTAGGGGTACTTCCTTCTGTTTCCCATCTCCAATCAGTAAATTGGAAATCAGCAATATCATAAAAAGTATTATTATGTTTATCTGTAATAACAATATTATTATTTGTATAACTATATGAATTAAATTCGTCTAACAAAATACCATTTTTTATTTCATCTAAACTAGTGTACCTTAAATCAATTGTTATATAATCTAAATCTTTAGTATCATTACTTATAAACAACTTTGTTTTTTGAATGGTTATAGGTGCACCAACTGTAATGTATTGTGAAACATAATTATCAGATTCATTAATTTTAACAAAGAAATATGCTTAGAAA
>CALWTL010000031.1 GCA_944384445.1 uncultured Clostridia bacterium
TTTTTTGCCAATTAATGCACCATTCAATGCAAGAAAAGTAGATTTAGTTATGGATAATAACATTGGGTTTATTGAAAAGTATGATTTAACTGATTGCTTAAAAGAAAATGGAATGATGCTAATAAATTCAGATTATTCATTCGAATTGCTAAATAAAAAAATGCCGAACAAAATGAAAAGTGATTTAATAAATAAAAATATTAAACTTTATTCTATAGATGCAAATAAAATAGCACATGAGTATGGACTTGGTGGTAAGATTAATACAATTATGCAAACTGCAATGTTTTATATTACTAAAATTTTACCACAAGAAGTCGCATTAAAAAATATCCAATCGTCAATCATTAAAACATATTCAAAAAAAGGAGATAAAATTGTTCAAGCAAATTTGTTAGCTGTTGAAAATATCCAAAATGAGATAAAGGAAATAGATTGTACGAAATTGACATTAAATGATACTCCAGTTTGCAAAGTTCTTCAGTCAGATTATTATGAAGACGTTATAATACCTACCAGTAATCAAGAAGGTAATGATATTCCTGTAAGTAAATTTTCATTAGATGGTCGTATGCCTACTGATATTTCAAAATTTGAAAAGAGAGGATTAGCAACTGAAATGCCAAATTGGATAAGCGAAAAATGTATCCAATGCGGAAGATGTACTTTAATGTGTCCACATGCTGCTATTAGGCCAGTGATTTTTGATTTAAATAAAAAAGTTCCAAAAACTTTTACAAGCAAGAAAGCTTATGTTTGTGATGGAAATTATCGTATACAAGTAAATACACTTGATTGTACGGGTTGCGGTGTATGTAGTGAAGTTTGTCCAGTTAAAGCTCTTATTATGACAAAAAGTAGTGAGATACGAGACAAAGAGATTGCTAATGAAGAATTTATGCTTACATTACCAACAATTACACCGTTTACACCAAATACAGTGAAAGGTGTTCAGTTTAAACGTCCGTATTTTGAATTTAGTGGGGCTTGTGCTGGGTGTGGAGAGACTCCTTATATTAAACTTGCAACTCAATTATTTGGGGACAGAATGTTAATTGCGAATGCAACAGGTTGTTCTTCAATATATGGTGGTACATTTCCTACCTGTCCATATAGTAAAGACAAAGAAGGTTTTGGTCCAACATGGGCTAACTCATTATTTGAAGACAACGCAGAATTTGGATATGGAATAGCAATTGCAAAGAAAAATGAACGCAAAAATTTTATAGAAAAATTATCAACTAAAAAATTGAGTAAAAAACTTAACGAATTGATTGTTCCATTTTTAAATGATAGTGAAAATCACGATTATAATAAAAAATTGATACTTGAATTAAAAAAATACAAAAAAGGGCATGTAATAAAAGGTGATGATAAATTTTTATTTGATAATCTAAGTCTAATTACAAGTCCAAGTATTTGGATAATAGGCGGTGATGGTTGGGCGTATGATATAGGTTTTGGAGGTTTGGATCATGTAGTAGCGAGTGGAGAGAATGTTAATATTCTTGTGCTGGATACAGAAGTATACTCAAATACTGGAGGACAAACAAGCAAGTCAACACCAAGGGGAGCAAGTGCAAAATTTAATTTGTCTGGTAAAAACACTAAGAAAAAAGATTTAGCAAGTATGTTAATGACATATAAAGATGTATATGTTGCAACAGTAGCAATGGGTGCAAATCCAGATCAATGCGTCAGTGCGTTTGTTGAAGCAGAAAAATATAATGGACCTAGTGTGATAATAGCTTATGCACCTTGTGTAAATCACGGATATGATATGCGTTATAGTGAAAATCACTCATTTAATTCAGTAAAAAGTGGATACAATACACTATTTAGATATAATCCTAATAATCTTGAACCTATGCATATTGATAGTTTTGAACCTACAATGAATTATCGAGATTTTGTGGATAGCGAAAATAGATTTTCAATACTAGAAAAAGTAAACAAAACAAATAAAAATAAACTTCTTAAACAAAGTGAACAAGATGCTATCAATAGGAGAAAATTATATATTAATCAAGAAAAAAATAATAAAAAACGTGAAAAAGAATAAAAACTAATTAACTTGTTATTAAATTTTAATAATTTTATAAAAAATTAAGAAAATTCATATTTATTATGAATTTTTTTATATTTATTTTTAAATTATAATAAATTTATTTATTAAAGCTATTAATTTTTGATAAATATAAATTAATTATATTAGATTTTAAAAAGTGTTTGTAAAAATTAAATTTATTTGTTATAATTATCAAGTTTATACTTAAAAGGAAAAAATATGGAAATTCAAAAACAATTAGCTTACGAATTTAATTTAAAAGAAGTTTATGCAGAAAATATTATTAATTTGATTGATGAAGGTAATACAATACCTTTTATTGCAAGATATAGAAAGGAAATGCATGGTGCTTGTGATGACCAAGTATTGCGTGATTTTGCGGATAGATTAAACTATTTAAGGAATTTGAATAAAGAAAAAGAGAAAGTAGAAAAAGTCATCAAAGAGCAAGAAAAATGGACTCCAGAAATCGAAAAGGCACTTGCTGATGCATTAACTCTTACAGAGGTTGAAGATATTTATAGACCTTATAAACCAAAACGTAAAACACGTGCTACTGTAGCAATTGCCAAAGGGCTTGAACCACTTGCAGATATAATTTTAGCACAAGATTTGACGATGCCTGCAACTGAGTATGCAAAGCAGTATATAGACACAGAAAAGGGAGTAAACAACGAAGAAGAAGCAATTAATGGAGCAAAAGATATCATTGCAGAACGCATTAGTGATGACGCAAATTTAAGAAAAGTATTACGCGATATAATTGCAAAAAAAGCACAAATAAAATCATCATGGGATGAAGAAGCTGACACAAATAAAACATATGAAAATTATAAAGACTTTTCTGGTGAAGTTGCAAAAATACCAAGTCATAGAATTTTGGCACTAAATAGGGGAGAAAAAGAAAAATGTCTTAAAGTTGATATTGAAATCAATTCAAAATTAACTTTATCAGAAATAGAAAAAGTTTATAAAAAAGATTGTGAATATACAAATCAAATTATGGACGAAACTATACTTGATAGTTATGACAGGTTGTTGTTTCCTTCGCTTGAACGTGAGTGTAGAACAGCATTAACAGATAGAGCTAATGAGCAAGCTATAAAAATGTTTGAAGTAAATTTAAAACCATTGTTATTGCAAGCACCACTAAAAAATAACATTATTATGGGGTATGACCCTGGATATTATAATGGCTGTAAAATTGCAGTGATTGACCAAAAAGGTGACGTGCTTGATACAGCAGTTGTTTATCCAACACCACCACAAAACAAAGTAGAAGAAGCAAAGAAAAAACTTACTGATATGATTGTAAAAAATAATGTAGACATTATAGCTATTGGTAATGGAACAGCAAGCAAAGAAAGTGAAATTTTAGTAGCAGATTTAATTAAAGATTGTCCAAGAAAGGTTAGTTATGCAATGGTGAATGAAGCAGGAGCATCTGTTTACAGTGCATCAAAACTTGCAGCAAAAGAATTTCCTGATTATGATGTTAATTTACGTAGTGCAGTATCTATTGCACGTAGATTGCAAGACCCATTAGCGGAATTAATAAAAATTGATGTGAAATCTATCGGAGTTGGACAATATCAACATGACATGCCACAAAATAGATTAACAGAAGTATTGAATAATACAGTAGAAGATTGTGTTAACAGTGTTGGTGTAGACCTTAACACTGCATCAGTTAGTTTATTAAGTTATGTATCTGGAATATCTGGAAGTTTAGCTGAAAACATTGTAGATTATCGTTCTCAAGTTAAACACATTAATAATCGAAACGAACTTTTAAAAGTTAAAAAAATGGGTCCTAAAGCGTTTGAACAATGTGCAGGTTTCTTACGAATTACTGACGGTAATAATATACTTGATAATACAGCAGTTCACCCTGAAAGTTATGAAGCTGTAGAAAAGTTGTTGAAATTATTTAATTTAACAGATGCTCAAATTGCTGAAGGTGGTTTAACA
The DNA here is from genome assembly GCA_944384445.1 of uncultured Clostridia bacterium. Taxonomy (GTDB): domain Bacteria; phylum Bacillota; class Clostridia; order Christensenellales; family UBA1242; genus Onthoplasma. Next base: position 4,040 of record CALWTL010000031.1, read on the forward strand.
ATTCTTCCAAGTTTAATTGATAATAAGGGAGAAGGAAAAGTTGCTGAAGAAATAGGAGTGGGCGTGCCTACACTAAAAGATATAGTAGCAGAATTGTTAAAACCTGGTCGTGATATTCGTGAAAATATGCCACTTCCAGAATTAAGAAGTGATATATTATCAATGGAAGATTTAAAGCCAGATATGGTTTTAGATGGAGTGGTTAGAAATGTTATTGATTTTGGTGCATTTGTTGACATCGGAGTACATCAAGATGGACTAGTTCATATTTCTCAAATCAGCAATAGTTATATTTCACATCCAAGTGAAGTTTTGACTGTTGGTCAAAAAGTAAAAGTAAAAGTTTTATCAGTTGATTTACAAAAGAAACGTATTTCGCTTACAATGAAAGGTATAGAATAATATACCTTTTTTGTTTATTTTTACTAAAAATTGCATATTTTGATATTTTTGTACAAAATTATTTATTTTTGTACAAAAATGTTTGACTTGTATAAAAAATAATGCTATTTTTTTAATACAAGAAGGAAATTATGAGAAAGATACTTAAATATGAAGATTTAGTTGTTCCAAATTATTATGTGATTGGTAAAATGAATGAATTAGGCATTACAAATCAATATACGGGATTTTATTTTTTAGTTGATATATTAGATCAATTGATTAACGAATCAAAAATTGTTCGTTCATTTTCACGAGAAATTTATCCTAATCTTGCAAAAAAATATAAAAAAAATGATTGTACAATAGAGCGAGATATAAGGAATATTATTAATGTTTTATGGGAATATAGATTAAAAAATAAACTCGTTATGTTTTGGTCTAAAACTGAAAAGCCTAGTTGTTGTGAGTTTATTTATATAATTAAAAATTATTTAGTTATGAATATTGCTTAATGTATTTATTATGTAAGATTTTATTACTCTAATTTTATTTAATGTACTATTGTTTGAAAGATGATATTGAACACGTGATTTTATCAATTCTTTATTGCACATTTTGAATAATTTATTAATACCATAACATATTGCTCTTTCACTAATTTGAAATCTATTTTCTATTAATGAAAGTGCGGTGTGAAAAGTATTGATACTATCATCATCATTTTTTAACATATAAACTAGTATCATCGTTAAATATTCAAAAGAATTATATCGTTCGTTTAATCCTAATGTGGATATGCATACTTTAACTTTATTAGTAAGCAATTCTGTCGGCATTTTTGTAAAATCACTAAGCATATTTAAATTATAAAACATTATTTTACAAAAATCAAATATTTTGTACAAAAATCTATTTTTAAAATTTGTTAAAGTTAAAAATGTAAAATAATCTAAATTTTAATAAATTAACTAAAAATTATTAATAAAATAAAAATAATATATTAATATTATAAAAAAATTAAAATTTATTATTTTTTTATAGTTTTATTTGACAAATATATTATAATTTTATAAACTTATGAAGTAATAGGGGTAATTATGGTAAAAAAACGAATGAGTGGGCAAACTATTGCCATTATTATATTGTCTATAT
>CALWTL010000032.1 GCA_944384445.1 uncultured Clostridia bacterium
ACAGCAGAAGAAATGAGTGCAATATTAGGAGTGGAAGTCTACACAAATGAAGAAGGGAATTTGTATATTGAAATATAGAAGTTCTGAATTTAATGTTTGATACAGTAAACTTAATTTCAAAAAAGTATGTCAATTTTGACATACTTTTTTTATTATTAATAATTGAGTTAATTGTTAATAAAAAAAGTTATAATCACTTTATTTGTGCCTTAATTGATATTTATGTATTGATAAGATAAAAAGTTTATTTCAATAAAATATATAAAATTTTATGTATATTAAACAAATGACACTTATAACTTATCAATTATAATATTGAATTTTGCTATTGACTTTTAATAAATAAATTATATTTAATACAAGTTAAAAGAAGAAACTATGGGTTTATATAAAATTCTATCAGAAAAAGAGAAACAATCTAGATTGATAAAAAAACATTAGCAAGAGCGAAAGCAAAAAGATATAAGTCAGAAGAAAAAAATTAAAAAAAATTAAATCAGTTTTAAAAAATTTACAATAAACTTATTGACAAATAAAAAAAAATTATTTATACTAACATTAATTAAATAAAATTCTTAGCCAAAGACTACAAGTGCATTTGCATAAAACTTCGGTTGCTTGTATAGGAAGAGAAAATGAATGTCGATTATGAGTTCCTTTTGTCTTGGCAAAAGGAATTTTTATTTAAAAGCATAAAGGAGGATTAAAGTGTCAGCAAATCAAGAAGCAAAAAAAGTTGCGGTAGAAGAAATCAAAAAATTGATAGAATCTTCTAAATCAATAGTTTTGGTTGACTATCGAGGTATCACAGTTAGTCAAGACACGACATTACGTAAAAATTTGCGTGATAACAATGTTGTTTATAAAGTTATAAAAAATACTTTATTCAAAAAAGCTTGTGAACAACTTGGAATTACAGGTTTTGATGAAGCGCTTAATGGTACCACAGCATTTGCGTTTGGCTTGGATGATGAAACTGTTGCTCCTAGAATGATTAAGAATGCAATGAAAGATTATACTTCTCTTTCAGTTAAAGCAGGTTATTATAATAACAAAGCTATTAACGCAAGTGAAGTTGAAGTTCTTGCTACTATACCTTCTAAAGAACAACTTGTTGCACAATTATTGTACGTCCTCAATGCACCTGTCGCAAGTCTTGCTCGTGCATTTAAAGCAATCGCAGAAAAGAAAGACTAATTATTAAAAGGAGAATAAAAATGACTACTCAAGAAATAGTTGAAGAAATCAAAAAGAAAACCGCCGTTGAACTTAACGAATTGGTTAAAGCATTAGAAGAAGAATTTGGTGTTAGTGCCGCTGCTGCAGTAGTAGCAGGTCCAGCCGTTGCTGGAGATGCAGCTGCTCCAGTTGAAGAAAAGACTGAATTTACAGTTGTAATTAAAGAAATAGGTGCTAATAAAATAGCTGTTATTAAAGCTGTACGTGAAGCTACAGGATTAGGATTGATGGAAGCTAAAAACTTAGTAGAAAGTGCTCCTGCTACTGTAAAAGAAAATGTTCCAACTGAAGAAGCTAAAGCTTTGGAAGCTGCATTGAAAGAAGCAGGTGCTACTGTTGAGTTAAAATAATTCTTTATGCTAAAAAAATAGCCACAAAGGCTATTTTTTATATTTAAAATCATTTTATATTGTAAAATAGTTAGTATAAAAAATAAAAGGGTAAGCAACTTACCCTTTTATTTTTTATTAAGGCTTTGGAGGCAATGGTTGACCATCCCCCTGAGAATCTGTAGTAAGAATCCAATCGTCCATTTCTGTCATAAATTAACCCTCCTTCTAGGTTATAATTATTATAATAAATTATTATTCAAATTGTCAACTGAAAAATAAATATTAAATTTTTGTAATCTATTATAAAAAATAATAATCAATAATTTAAAAATTAAAATTAATTTAAATATTGAATGATAACAGTATATGAATTTATTAAATAAATAATTTAATTGACTAAAATTGAAAATAATAATAAAATTAATATAATAAATTTGAAATTATAATTATGAATTTAATTAAAATTAAAGAAATTAAAAATTTTTTATTGGATATGTTATATCCTAGACATATCAAGTGTATTTTTTGTGGTGAAGAATTAAATGAAAAATCATATAATGATACTTGCGAAAAATGTTTAAAAGAACTTCCATTTATCACACATTCATGTCTAAGATGTGGAGGACCAATAGGAGAAAGTAATGATGGCGTATGTTTAAATTGTAAAGCAAATAATTTTGAATTTAAACTTGCTCGAAGTGTTTTTTCTTATAAAGATAAAATTATATCTGTCATTCACAAATTTAAATATGGTGGAATGAAATTTTTAGAAGAACCACTTGGAAATTATTTGTGTGAATATTTTTCTACATGGGATATTAACCCTGATATAATTACAAGTGTTCCGCTTAACGATAATAAATTGAAACGCAGAAAATTTAATCAATCAGAGTGCATGGCTAGGATATTGAGTAATAGAAATAATATACCATATTTTAATTTATGTACAAAAATTGTAGACAATATTAGTCAAACAGAATTAAATTTCAAAGAAAGAAAAGAAAATGTAAAAAATGTTTTTCGTTTTAATTCAGAATACAAAAAAGAAATTAAAGATAAAATAGTTCTAATTGTTGATGATGTATATACTACAGGATCCACATGCAACGAACTTAGTAAAATAATAATTGAAGCTGGAGCAAAAGAAGTATTTGTCATAACTCTTGCTCATGGTTTAGGAGACAATAAAATATAATATATATTATTAACAGTATAGTTGATATATTAAAATATAAGTTGATATATTAAAATATAATTTTATTTTTTAATTATTCAAATAAATATAAATTTTTTATAAATTTATTATTGTATTTATAAAATATTAAAAAATATGATAAAAATATTAAAATAAAAAAATTTTCTATAAAAATTACAATTAAATAAAATTTTTAATATATTTTTATTTTTTTATTTATTTATAATTTTTGATATAAATTAAAATTTTTTATATTGTTTAATTATTCTTTACTAAATTCTTCAATTAAAAAATCTTTTAGCAGAGTATACCTTTTTGCTGTATAATTGTTATGAATCATACGTGCTAAAATTTGTTTGCTTCCTACTAACACTACAGTTTTCTTTGCACGTGTTATTGCTGTATATAACAAATTTCTAGTCACAATTATAGGAGCTCCTGGCACTAAAGGAATAACGACACAATCAAATTCGCTACCTTGACTTTTGTGTATAGTTATTGCATACGCAAGACTGATTTGATATAGGTCGGTATTTGAATATTTGCATAATTTACCATCATCAAATTTTATTGTCACTTCATGTGTCTCAGGTTCAATATGTTTTATGTATCCTATATCACCATTGAAGACCCCTGTTCCTTCTTGAATAGTGCCATTTTCTTCATATTTTTCATACTTTTGTTCGTAATTATTTTGCATTTGCATAATTTTATCACCGATATGAAACTTTGAATAATCAGAACTTAATTCAACACCTGTAAAATGAGGATTTATTGTCATTTGAAGTCTTTTATTTAAGTTATCAATACCACATGGACCTGCTTTCATTGGTGCAAGCACTTGAATATCTTCAGGTTTATATCCAAAATATTTTGGCAAGCGAGTACTTACTAAATCAATAATAGTTTCACTATTAGAAACTAAATCTTTACCTTGTTCATAAAAAAAATCTTTACTTGTATTGTCTATAATAGGCATTTTACCGCTATTTATTAAATGTGCATTTGTAATTATCAAACTGTCATTACCTTGTCTGTATATGTTAACTAATTGTGTCACGTGTAAAGAATTTGATTCAATCATATCACGCAAAATATTTCCAGCTCCTACACTAGGTAATTGATCTTTGTCTCCCACAAGTATAAGACGTGTAGTAGATCGTACAGCTTTTAAAAGATGATAAAATAATCCAACGTCTACCATACTCATTTCGTCTATCACTATAACATCAGCATCAAGTGGGTTATTTTCATTTCGGTGAAAAATACTCTCATTTTCCGTAGGGTTCATTTCTAAGGCACGGTGGATTGTTTTAGCTTCCATTTTACAGCTTTCGCTTAAACGTTTTGCAGCTCTTCCTGTAGGTGCACAAAGTAGGACTTTTTTATTTTGTTGTTTAAATAATTCTAAAATACAGCGAACTATTGTCGTTTTACCTGTACCTGGACCACCCGTTATTATAGATACTCCTTTAGTTTGACTTGATAAGACAGCGTCGGTTTGCTCTCCATTTAATTCAATTTTATGTAATCTTTGGTAATGATTTATATTATCAATAAAATTCATTTTTTCTTCAAATTCGTTATAAGATAACTTATAAAGCTTTCTAGCAATATATTTTTCTTGAAAATAAAATTTTGTAAGTACACAAATTTCTTCTCCATGATATGAAAAATTTTTAATTAATCCTGCAATTTGCAAATAATCTATGCTTTTTTTTACAATTTCTTGTTCATTTTCACTAAAATTTAATATTTCTAAACAATTTTTAATCAAATGTTCACGAGGTAAATATGTATGTCCTTCTCGTTCACTATAACTTTTAAGAGTGTATACTAATCCAGCTTTTATTCTATTTTCACTATATAAATCTATTCCTAGTTTGATAGCTATTTTGTCAGCAGTTGTAAAACCTATGCCATCTATGTCTTCTATTAATTGATATGGATTGTTTTTTACAATTTCTATTGTTTTTGTTTTATATACGTTAAAAATTTTAATCGCCATGTTTGTACTAATAAAATGTGATTGCAAAAACATAATTACATTTTGCATTTCTTTCATCTCATTATATGCATTAGAAATTTCAATGGCTTTTTGTTTGCTAATTCCTCTAATTTTACTTAATTTAACAGGATTAAATTCTAAAACTGTTAAAGTATCTTCTTTAAATTCATTTACAATTTTTTTTGCTGTGACAGGACCTATTCCGTATATCAATCCACTAGCTAAATATTTTTCAATGGCAGGTAAGGTCGTTGGTTCT
>CALWTL010000033.1 GCA_944384445.1 uncultured Clostridia bacterium
ATCAGAGCCACAAAAATATTTATTAAACATAATTCCTCCTAAAATATAAAAAAAAATTTATTCAATATGTATTACAAAAGTCTTTGTCTTTGGTACCTAAAACTTCCTTTGTATACTACATAGTATTTTGATTAATATAAAAATGTTCATAAAAAATAAAAAAGATTTTATATCAAAATAAAATCTTTTAATTAATTAATATTGTTATTAAAAATAATTTAACATTCTTGATATACCAATAATTGCTTTTTTGTAGAAATTTTAGAAACATTAGTTTTGTTTTTTATCATTATTGATTATATCAGATTTAAGAATTTAAGAAAAAGATTCCAATTTCTCGCGAATCATTTGCTTTAATTGTAAAATATTTTTACCACTCTTTGCCCCTACATAGCAAGTATCATAAGGATATGTTTTTAGTTTAGATATTTCTGATTCAGTTAATTTATCAATTTTATTGTATACCAAAATCACTTTATTGTTATCTGTACCAACTCTTTTCAATTCCTTTTCTACCACATCTATTTGATCATATTTATGAGGGTCACTAGCATCTACTACAAGAACCAAAACATTTGCGTCTATTGTTTCTTCTAAGGTGGCGGAAAAAGCGTAAACTAATTCATGTGGAAGATTACTAACAAATCCAACTGTATCAATTAAAACATATTCAATACCATTATCCCACACCCGTTTTGTTAAAACGTCCAATGTCGCAAATAACCTATCATCAGCATAAGTGTCAGCTTTTGTTATAGTATTCATTAAAGTAGATTTTCCAGCATTTGTATATCCAACTAAAGCAACACTTCTCATTCGTGTCAATCTTTGTTTTCTAGTAGTTTGCCTATTTTTTTGAATTTCTTTGATTTCACGTTCTAATTTAGCAATATTTTCTTTTACTCTTCGTCTATTAATTTCTAATTTTGTTTCACCAACACCACGTGTGCCGACTCCTCTATCTTCATTACCTTCACCTGGGTCGATACTAGTTAATCTTGGTAAACTATATTTTAGTTGTGCCAATTCAACTTGCAATTTACCTTCATTTGTTTTTGCCCTACTTGCAAATATATCTAAAATTAACATTGTCCTATCAATTACTTTAATACCTATAATATCACCAACATTTCTAAGTTGAGAGCCAGTTAATGGACAATCAAAAATAACGACATCTGCGTTTAAAGAATTTGCTTCATCTCTAATTTGTTCAACTTTTCCCTGCCCCATATACGTTCTAGCATTTATTTCTTTTACAACAAAAAGATTGCACTTTACTACATCTAGATAAGCAGACTTAGCGAGCAACTCCAATTCTTTTGCTCTATATTCTGAATTTTCTAATGTTAAATATGCACAAACTAAATATGCACGTTCTTTTTTTTCATTCAAATTAATATGCATTTTGCACCTGTCCTTATTAAATCTAATTAAAAATTAACAATCAAATAAATATTAATCATCATAAATTAAGCCCTGAGCTATTTAATGACAAACCATAGTTATTCAATAATTGGACAATTTGATTGATTGAATCTTCTCCAATATTATCAATTCTTAATAATTCTTCTTCACTACATTGTGTTAAATCGTATAATGTATTAACATTGATTTTTAATAGTGCATCACAAATAATTTCAGAGAAACCTAAATCTTTAATAGAGATTTTATCCAATTTATGCAAATTTATTTTTTTTATTTCTTTTTTTAACGAAAGACCTAATTCATTTAATTTTTTTGTTATTGTATCGTAATGGTTTTTATTCATTCTCATATGTTCCAGCAAATGAGTTTCTGTTTGTTGGACTAAATCATCTAATGTGTTAATTCCATATCTTTTTAATTTTAAAGTTAATTGTGTATTAAAACCTAAATCTTCTATTTTAATAGATTTTAAATTCTTTAATTCTCTTTCATCTATTCTTTTTAAAGAAACTCCATATTCTTTTAATTTCTTTTTAATAGCTTCAATTCCAACATCATCTATATTGATAGCTTTTAAAAAATCTTCTGTGCATTGAGAAAGCTTATATAAATTATTAATTGAATTTCTATTTAATTTTATTGCAACCTTTATAGGCAGCATATTTCTACTTACAATAATACTTTTTAGTTTTCTTTCCTGGTCTGTAAGATTATCCTTAAAAACTACTTTTTCTTCTTCTTTTAATGACAATCCTAATTCTTTTAATTTTTTTAATATTATATTTAATGAAAAATCTGTTATTCCATATTTCCTTTTCAATTCACTTTGCGAGAAATTTAACAAATCTTCCAAATTGTGTATTTTATTTAAAAGTAAAGTATTTTTTAATCTTGTAGAGAAACCTAAATCTTCAATTTTAATTGATTTTAAGTTTTTTAATTCTTTTTCACCTATTGTTTTTAATGAAATTCCATATTCTTTTAATTTCTTTTTAATAGTTTCGATACCAACTTCGTCTATATTAATAGCTTTTAAAAAATCTTCTGTGCATTGAGAAAGCTTGTACAAATTATCAATTGAATTTCTTTTTAGTTTTTTTATAACTTCTATAGGCAAGATGTTTATACTTATAGTAATGTTTTTTAATTTTCTTTCTGCGTCTGAACTTTCATCATTTAAAACAACTTTTTCTTCTTCTTTCAATGACAATCCTAATTCTTTCAATTTTTTTAATATTATATTTAATAAAAAATCTGTTATCCCATATTTTCTTTTCAATTCACTTTGCGAGAAATTTAACAAATCTTCCAAATTATGTATTTTATTTAAATGTAAAACATTCCTTAATCTTGTTCGAAAACCTAAATCGTCTATTTTAATAGATTTTAAATTTTTTAATTCTTTTTCACCTATTGTCTTTAAAGAAAATCCATATTCTTTTAATTTCTTTTCAATAACTGCTATACCATCATCATCTATATTTATTGATTTTAAATAATATTTTGTACATTGTGTAAGGTCGTATAAATTTTTTATAAAATTTTTATTTAATTTTTTAACAATTTTAGAAGGAAACACTCGTATAGTTATTCTTACTTCTTTTAATTTTCTAACTTCATCTGTTAATGCTTCAAAATCTTTTTTTATATACGAACTATTAGATGCTTTTCTTTTATTTGATATGAATTTGTTAAAATAACGAATATAATGCAATTTTTTTAAATAAAGCAATATATCTTTAATCTTAGCATTAGCTCTTTGACTACTTATATTAAAATATCTACTCAATTCTGCAAAATTCATTGCTATTGGAAAATCTAAGTTAAGACCATATTTTTTTAAAATCATTTGCTCATCTCTTGTATTTAATCGTGTTAAAATTTTCATCATGTATTCAATGTCTTCATGCTCTAATTGTTTAACTAAAGATACATTAAAAATATCAGATATTAGTTTTTGTACATTACGCATTTGCAAAAAATTAGCTAATTCTTCCCTAGTTGAAAAATACTCGTGAATTTGTTCTTTTGAAAAATTTTTTAATAAAATTTTCAATTCTTTATATGCTTCAATTTTGTACTTATTATTTTTCAATAATGTCTTAATTTGACTTGATGAACCATTCTGCAAAATATAAATTATTTTCTCTTTTTTTGACATTTTACTTTTATCTATCATTTTATTTTATCCTTATTTAAAATAACTTTCATATAATATACATTATTTATACAGTTAAAGTCAAATAAAATAAACTAACCCAACACTTAAACTTTAATAAACTATTGCAAATTAATTTATTTTTTGTTAAAATTAGTTTATGCGTGTATGTAATTTAGCCAGTGGAAGCAGTGGAAACTGTACATATATCGAAAGTGAGAAAACAAAAATTTTAGTTGATAATGGAAAACCACTATCATACATTTTTAATGTTTTAAATGAATTAAAAATAGCACCTGAAAATATTGAAGCAATTTTAATAACTCACGAACATAGTGACCATATAAAAGGGATAGAAAAATTTGCTCGTTCATATAATACAAAAGTGTATGCAAGTTCAGAAATTAGTGAAATAATAAAAAACCAAATTCATATATCAAATGACCAATTTTATTTTTTTGATACTGATTTTTACATACAAGATTTGCATATTGAACCATTTCCTTTACCGCATGACAGTAAATATTGTGTAGGTTATAAAATATCTGAAAAAGATGCTGTTGTTTCAATATGTACAGATTTAGGAATATTTAGTGACGAAACTTACGAAGTTGTAAAATCGAGTGCTTTAATTTACCTAGAAGCTAATTATGACCCTGAAATGTTAATGTCATATCCAAATTATCCATTTTTTTTAAAAAAACGAATAAACGGACCCAAAGGGCACTTATCAAACATAAATTGTGCAAAAGCAATTGAACGTTTAGTTCGTTCTGGAACTAGACTTGTTGTATTATCACACATTAGTGAACATAGCAATACAACCAATCTTGCGATATCAACCATTGCAAATTATCTTGAGAGCAAAAATATAATACCAAATGTAAATATACGATTAGACATTACCCATCATGAACACCGCGGAACTATCTTTAGGATTAATCCAACTATTAAATAATTATAACATTTATAAAAAAAATAAATGATATCAAAATAAATAGTGAAAAAAATAA
>CALWTL010000034.1 GCA_944384445.1 uncultured Clostridia bacterium
ATTTTGAAAAATTAGACAAAAGAAGATATAGAAATGTTTGTCCGTTTAGCATATTATGCTTTTAGAGATATCAAATCTTATAATAAAAAATTGTCAATGTATAAAGTATTTTTAGGTTTATTCGGTAAAATATTTTATAATTTGTCAGATAAAGTAAACGATTTGGATATTTTAGCGAAAGCAATTTTGTCATTAAAGGATAATTCTAGTGCAGAAGCAATTTATGTAAACTCTTTATTTGAAATTGAAGAGATTGAAAACAACCAAAACAACTGCAGAATAATTTTGTTTGACAACAATATGGCAAGTTGGAGCGGTGTAAAGGAATTGAATTGATAATGTAAAAATTCACGGTTATACCCGTGAATTTTTTATTGCAGAAAAACAAACAGACCTTTAGATATTTAGGCAGTAAACTATTAATAAAGTATAAATAATATCAACCCATTTAAAAATATTGACTAAAAATGTCATATATGATAATCTAAACAATATGGATAGAACACCTGTCAATTTATATGATTTTGACAAGACGATTTACAAAAAAGATTCATCAATGGCTTTTTATTTTTTTTGTATTAAGAAAAAGCCGTATCTAATATTCCATTTATTTTTTGTGGCGATATTATACATTTTAAATGTTTTTTCATTCATAACAATAGAAAAATTAAAAGAACACTATTTTAAGATCATAACTTTTTTTGATAATAAAGATCAGTTGATAAATAAGTTTTGGGAGAAAGAAAAGAAAAATATACAACCCTGGTATTTGTCACAAAAAGCAAGCACGGACGTAATATGTACAGCATCTCCTGAATTTCTAATAGCTCCTATTTTTGAACAAATAAATCCATCAGCAACAATCATTGGCACACAAATCACAATAGAAGATAAAAAAGTAATATGTAAAAAGAATTGCAAAGGGGAAGAAAAATTCAATCGCATATTGCAATATTTTAATGATAATGAGATAAAATTTGACTCAGCATATACCGACTCTGTATCCGACTTGCCAATGCTGGATTTGGCAGAAAATAAATTCATAGTGTGTGCTGATAAGGTGTATAAATTTTCAGAACAAAAACCGACATTCAAAACAAAAATTATATATAGTATCAAATTGTTGAGAATCAAACATTGGATAAAAAATTTATTGATCTTTTTACCACTTGTTTTTAGTCATGAACTTTTTTCATATAAATTTTTCGATTTAATAGTAGGTGTCATTGCCTTCTGTTTTGTGTCTTCATTCATTTATGTATTGAACGATTTAATTGATGTCAAAAAGGATAGATTACATTCAACCAAACGCATGCGACCTATTGCTTCATATATGATCAAGCCCAAAGAGGCCGTCATACTTGGCTCTTTGTGTTTAGCTGCGGGGGGGGGGTATAACCCTACTATATTTTAACTTTGATATCCTAATTATATCAATACTTTTGATTTATTGTATAGTAAATATTCTGTATAGCACAATTTTGAAGAAAATCCCAATCATCGATGTATTCATTTTATCATTTTGTTACGTGATACGACTATTTTTTGGTGGGGCAATAGTGGATATCAGTATTTCCAATTGGCTATATCTTACCACAATTTCAGCCTCATTATTTATGGGAGTCAGCAAACGAAGAAACGAATTGAGATTAGAAAAGAATTCCACTCGTGATGTCAACAGATCTTATTCGTACGTGTTTTTAGATAAAAATTTGTATGTTTTTCAGGCTTTGACTTTGATATTTTATTCGCTGTGGGCAATTGAAATGGACCCAATCTCTGCGTATTCACTGACAAATATTTTATTTTTAGCAACAATTCCATTAGTTTATTTCATTATGATGAGATACAGCTATCAAATAGAAAAAAACAACAATTCTGGCAATCCAGTAGAAGTGTTGTTGAAAGATAAAATTTTGATGTTTAGCGCTATATTATTTGTTGTTATAATATTTATAGCAATTTACTTTCCAATTCCAATCAATATAATTTAGGGTCAAGTTATGGGTACATTAGTTTTAGAAAAAGAATTTATCAAAGAAGAAAATTATAAAAAAATAACCTTTTTTATAAATATTTTTGCCATTCTATCTGCTGTTTCGTATATGTTATGCGTGCACGAAAGATATGAATCTTCTACGTTGAATGAGAATCTTACAAAAATAATATTGTCCATTGTTATCATCGTTGCTTTGTCAATAATTTTGTTTAAATTCAAAAGGAATTTTATTTTAGATACTCTCAAAATGGGGTTTAAAAATATAAATTATATAGCATTTTCAATTCTATCAACTTTTGCACTACTAACATTTATTGCAGAAACGGACTCGCTTCAGTTGATAGAAAAATTAATTTTTGGCATACTTTCATCTTTTATAATTTTTATATTCTTTTTAAAATCCTATTTATATTTGGTGCCCAAAATAATAAATTTCTTTAAAACATTATCTAGAAATGAGAAAAAATATTTATTGTATGCATCAATATTCTATACAATATTATTGCTAATTACAACTTTAAATACAAGGATGTTTTTAGGAATTTCATTAAGTGGTAGATGGTACGAGGTGTTTTCTTTTGACACGGCATCTACATATGCATATGAAACACTGGTAAATCCATACAATTATAACAACAATATTAGACATTTATTGATGTCGTATGTGACTTTACCTTTTACGGCTTTCCCATTTGTTTTATTCAAAAGTTTTCATGCTGTATTTATATTTTATTTTTTCTATATTGTTGCTCAGGAGATTATGGTTATTTCTATAATCATACTTTTAAAACGTTTGATAAAAATTGAAAATTCTTTCATAGAACTATCATTTTATCTTTTGGCTACAGTATCCTCAACTTTCATAATCAATTTTTTGGTCAACGAAAAATTTGTGATTAGCATTTTGTTTTTAGCTTTAGCAATAAGTGCTACTATCAATCAAAATGATTCGAAATTTTATTATTTTTTCATGAGTTTAGCTAGCCTTACTTCAAATATATTATTGTTTATACCAATTTTCTTTTATAAGACTAATATAAAAAAGGGCATAAAAAACACAATAATTTTTGGCTTACTATTCTTGTTGGCATGTATTGTTGCAGGACAAACTGAACATTTGGTATACGTCTTATCTGAAATGAATTCGCTAAATAGATTTACGGGCGACGAAGTTTTGTTTTCAACTAGGCTAATTATGTTCTTTATGTTTATGACTAAAATGTTTATCATACCAGATGGTGAAATTGTGAGATATGATATATATGAAACTCAGCCAACAGTAAATTCATTTTATTTCTGGTTAGGAATAATAATTTTTGTGATTACAATATTGGGATTTGTTTTAAATAGAAAGAACAGTTTTATGAAAATCTGTTTTTACTGGTTTATTATAATGATTGTTTATTCAGTTTTGATCGGTTGGGGTACGGGAAGAAATGAATTGTTCTTATACAGCATTATGTATTTTTGGGCGATCATTCCTTTGATTTTTATGTTCATAGTCAAGATTGCAAAAAAACCTAAGATAATTTTAAGCATCTGCATAATGTTGGGTACAATCACTCTTGCAATGAATGGTATACAATTCTATGATTTAATGGTCAAGTCACATAGCATCTATCCTATGTTTTAATTTCAGCGTAAGATTGAATAATATTTTCATCGACAATGATTTGAATTGTTATGCTATAATGTATATATTATATATAACTAAATACAATAGGATATATTATGTATTTATAAGAAAGCAACAGAGGATTCATTCAATTTTTGGGATTTGATTGAATTTTTTAGAAGTTTTTTCCAGTTATTTTGTCAAAAATTGTCTATTTTATAGGGGTTTTGTCGATATTAGAAAAAAAACTAAAAAAAATTTGAAAATTTTTAAAAAAAGTTTTAAAAAACCGTTGACAAAAGTTTTGATGTGTGGTATCTTAATATTGCATTCAGCGTAAGAGAGCAATTGGCTACTTGCCTGAATACCTATATAATAGTGACTTTTGTCACTTCCTTATGTAGAACTAAGAACAATGACAACTGCATATTTTAGTAAATACAAATACGAGAAAAGTAATAGCA
>CALWTL010000035.1 GCA_944384445.1 uncultured Clostridia bacterium
TATATTTCAATATACAAATTCCCTTCTTCATTTGTGTAGACTTCCACTCCTAATATTGCACTCATTTCTTCTGCTGTCTTTGGTGTAGATGTCGTTATCTCCCATACTCCGCTGTATACTACGTATTCATCACTTCTTCGTATGATTCGCACAAATCCATCTTCACTAGTTAAGTCTACTGATAATCCTTCTGGTAATGTCACATCTATTGTTATTACATCTTTTATTATGACTTGTATGTCGTCTATTTGCACTTCTGGTACTTCATATACATATAAACCATTTTCACTTGATACTGATATTATGTCATTATTTCCTACCTGTGCCATACTACTCTTGCTTCCGTCTGTTGTGTACACTATGCCTAGATATTCTTTACCACTTGCTCCGCCTATTATACTTGTCGCATCTATGGTTATTTGTACTATTGAATCTTCCGCTATTATTCCATCTTGTGTCTGCTTGTCTGATTCTATTTCTACTCCTGTTGTATCTTCACTGTCTGTTATGCTTACTTCTATCTTATAGGCTCTCTCAAACTCAAATCTTATATTCGTATCCTCGGTTATCTCTCCTATATTTGTTAATCCACCTCTTATCTCTCCATTTACCGGTCCTACTCTTAATTCGTTGTTTACATATACTGACACGATCTGATACTCATTCGTTGATGGACTGTCTGCTTTTGTATTACCTATTATTACTACTTCGCTTCCACTCCTTATCGTACTGCTACTACTTATTTGCTCTCCATTGACTTCTATTCCATAACTTTCTCCTGAATTCGTATTACCTACGGCTTCTATTGTTATGTTGACTGTCTTCGCAAAGTTCGCTGTTATTGTTATTGTCTCTGTTATCTCTCCGCTCTCTGGTATGCCTGTATATCTATCAAATTCATATCCGCTATTCGCTGTTGCTGTTATCCTATTGCTTCCTATTATTAGTATATTTCCCTCTGCTCGTATCTCTGTACCATGTTCTACCGTCACACTATTTTTGTCTACTCTTCCTCCAACTCCTGCTTCTATGCTTATTTGATATGTCCTGATTTGTCCGTTAGCTGTCAATGTCATGTCTTTATTTATTGTCACTGTAGTATTTTGTGTACTTATTGTCGCATCTCCTGTCCATCTATACCAGTTGTATCCTTCTTCTAATGTCGCACTTATACTTGCTTGTGCTTCATATTTATACTCTCCTGCTCCATTTACACTAGCTATTCCTTCTCCGGCTACTAAAGTTAATTCATATCTATTCCTTGTATAATAATAATTAACTACTCTACTTCCGTCAGCTAATATCGTTGTGCTTTGTACACTTGGAGATGTAAATCCTTCGTATGTCTTTACTGCTGGTCTGATGCTTGCTCCTGTCGTTCCACTTAATTCCTCTGTCTCATATAATGTGTATTCAGCATTGTTTATGTTCTCTTGATAGTGATTTACCTTGTACTTTGTATTTGTATTTGGCTCAAACACTGCTGTTATGGTCATATTTCCTTGTACTATTCCTTGATTTGATGCTCCACTCCAACTAGCTAAATGGTACCCTACTTTTGCTGTTGCTGTCACTGTTGTCCCTGCTACTTTCATTGTTCCTGTGCTTCCATTTACCGTAAGTGTTATTATCTCTCCGTATTCTACGTCTTCTATTGTTCCTATATTTACTGTACCGTACGTTGTATTACTACTCTCTATACTTATTGTATATGTCCTTACTATCGCTCTGTGCTCTACATATATGTATATGCTTTCATAATACTTTCCACTCATTGTATATTCGCCACTCGTTCCACTTGTTATTGTCTTTAACAATGTGCCACTCGTACTATTTCCACTATATATCTTTACACTTACTAATTCATAGTTGTATTGAGCGTTTGTTGCCATTGCTTCCCAACTGAATGTTAATTTACTATCAAATGTTCCTGTACTTGCTACTGTTATGCTACTTGTATTTGCTGATTTCCCTGTGTATACGTTATATGTCTTTGCTGTCCATTTTGCATACAATGTTATATTACTTGAATACATCTCTGCACCAATTGTACTTATTGGACTTCCTTCACATGTCTCTGTTGTATACCATCCTCCAAACGTATATCCTTCTTTTGTCGCTCCTTTCAATACTGTGTCTTGTCCATATACGTGTCTTGTTGGATATCCTGATTCATGTGTTCCGCTGAATGCCTCTCCTCCTTGGTCTAAGTATGTTATGTTATACTCATCTGCTAACCACATTGCAGTCAATGTTGTATCTGTATTCCTTATGTAATATCTACTTCCGCTTAATAATTGACTTAATTCTGTTGTAATCGTTGTTAAGTCTTCAACTTTTACCCATAATGATACTCCATATGATGTACTTCCTGTTGCTCCCTGTATCGTTATGTCTGATGTACTTGGCATTCCGGCTTGATGCGTTGAATATGCTCCTATTGCATAGAACCAATTACTATGTCCTACTGATCCTGATAATAAGGTTGATGATTTCGTTGTTATACTTGAATTTTGTCTTGTCAATCCACCCCAGTAATTGCTATCCCAATCTATATTGATTGCTGTATACCCACTTGCTGTAGTTGGACTACTTGTACCTTTATACTCTTCTAATGGATTACTTGTCTGTGACCAATAGTTGTATCCATTCGCATATTCATATTTCAACATGAATGTATACTTGCCATTCTCCATGAAGTTCTCAATATCACTTAATATACTATATTTATATTGACTGTTTGTTGATTGTGCCTCATCTGTACTATTAAATAATACTGATCCTCCCTGTACATCATGATAGAATACTCTTACAAATGTACTTCCATCTCCTAGTAAATCTGCTGTCTCTACCCAGCCTGCAAACTCATATCCTGTCTTACTTGGCGCTGTTAATACGATACTTGTTCCATAATTGCCACTCGTTGCATTTATGTTGCTTCCACCATTACTGTCGAATGTCACAGTGTGTTTCTCTATTGTCCATACTGCATACAATGTCACTGTTGCATTGTTTGTACTTGTCAAATTACTTACTTTTGCTCTATCTTGATATGTCGCACTTGTTGCTGTCTTATTCGTTGACCATCCTACAAAACTATATCCATTTCTCTTGTATGCATTCGCATATAATGTCACTTCTTCATCATATCTTGTGCTGATTGTATTCATACTTCCCCAGCTCGCTGCTGATAGTGCTCCGCTCACTGTGAAGTTCTTGTCAAATGATATATTATATGCTATTGCTGTCCATGATGCATACAATGTACTTGGTCCTGCTATATCGTATATGTGTGCACTTGTTCCGTCTGCATTGTAATATTTAATTCCTGTTCCATTTACACCTGAATAATATCCATTGAATATATATCCTTCTCTTACTGGTGGTTCTATAGTTGGCATTGCTTGCAAATATGTAGCCGTCACACTGCTATCGCCACCTTCTCCTCCTTGCTTATCTAGTGTCACTAAATATTCCGCTGCTTTGAAATTAGCTGTTATTGTCCTATTAGCAGTTATTGTTCCAGTTGCATTTGTCCAATGACTAAATACATATCCTGAATCTGGTGTAGCTGTCACTGTTGTACCATTGATTGTTATCTTATTTGCATCTATTATAATATCTGTACCATATGGCACGCCTATAATGCTTACATTATCTACACTTCCATGTTCGTCTGAATCTATTGTCACTGTGTATTTATTAATTTCCCATATTGCATAGAATGTTGCTCCGTTTGCACTTGTTGGAGTGTATTCTTCTCCTGGAGTATAGGCTGTTCCATCTATACTTCCTAATGCCCAATAACTAAATTCATATCCTGTCTTTGTAAATCCGTTATCTGGCAATGTTATGCTTCCATAAGTCGTATTGACGTTTGTTATTCCATTTGAAATACCAACTTCTTCTGATAATGTCAAATTATAGTTATATTGCAAATTATACGTTTGTGTACAAGTATAAATTTTTGTAATTTTACCATTAATACTGTCAGTTTTACCGCCTGTATTTTCATTACCATTAAAATCTACAGTATAGCTTTCAATAACTTGACCTGGATCAACTGATACAGTTCTATTATATTCTGTATTATCTTTCCATACTGCATAATATGATGTATTTGCTGTTGGTGTCTGTGTCCCACTTGTCCAAACTGCATTCGTTGAATCATTATTAATATCCCAACCTACTAACGTATATCCACTCTTTGTCGCTGTTGTGTATGATAATGATGTATATGTTGGTGTTCCTGCAGTTCCACCTGTAGTATTCGTCCTTGAACTTGATAAATCGTAATTGTAATATTTTGTCACTCCAGTATATGGTGTTGTTTTTATTGTTGTAGCAGTTGTCTTATCTGTATCACTTGTTCTATAGAATGTATGTGTTAATGTCGTTTGAACATTTCTTGTTCCACTTGTATCCTGCCATACTGCGTAATATGATGTACTTGCTGTTGGTGTCTGCGTTCCACTTGTCCAGTCTGCTGTATATGTTGAAGCATTTATATCCCATCCTACAAATGTATATCCACTCTTTGCTGTCGTACTTCCAAATGCTATTGGAGTTGTTAATGTCGTATATGTTGGTGTTCCTGCTGTTCCTCCTGTAGTATTTGTCCTTGAACTTGACAAATCGTAGTTGTAATATTTTGTCACTCCTGTATATGGTGTTGTCTTAGTTGTCGTTGATGTTGATTTATCTGTACTACTTGTTTTATAGAATGTATGTGTTAATGTTAAGTCTACTTCTCTTTTACCACTATTGTCAGACCATACTGCGTAATATGATGTATTACTTGTTGGTGTCTTTGTTCCACTTGTCCAGTCTGCTGTATATGTTGAAGCATTTATATCCCATCCTACAAATGTATATCCACTCTTTGCTGTCGTACTTCCAAATGCTATTGGAGTTGTTAATGTCGTATATGTTGGTGTTCCTGCTGTTCCTCCTGTAGTATTTGTCCTTGAACTTGACAAATCGTAGTTGTAATATTTTGTCACTCCTGTATATGGTGTTGTCTTAGTTGTCGTTGATGTTGATTTATCTGTACTACTTGTTTTATAGAATGTATGTGTTAACGTACTTTGTACACTTCTTGTACCACTTGTATCTGACCATACTGCATAATATGATGTGTTTGCCGTTGGTGTCTTTGTTCCACTTGTCCAGTCTGCTGTATTTGTTGTAGAATTTGTATCCCAACCTACGAATGTATAGTCAGCTTTTGCTGTTGTACTTCCAAATGTTATTGCACTCGCTAAAGATGTATAAGTTGGCGTTCCTGCTGTTCCTCCTGTAGTATTCGTTCTTGAACTTGATAAATCGTAGTTGTAATATTTTGTTACTCCTGTATATGGTGTCGTCTTTATTGTTGTAGCAGTTGTCTTATCTGTATCACTTGTTTTATAGAATGTATGTGTTAATGTTGAGTCTACTTCTCTTTCTCCACTATTGTCAGACCATACTGCATAATATGTTATGTTTGCTGTTGGTGTTTGTGTTCCACTTGTCCAGTCTGCTGTATTTGTTGATGCATTTATATCCCATCCTACAAATGTATAATCTGTTAATGCTGTAGTGCTACCAAATGTTATTGGAGTTGTTAATTTTGTGTATGTTGGTGTACCTGCAGTCCCTCCTGTAGTATTCGTCCTTGAACTTGATAAATTGTAGTTGTAATATTTTGTCACTCCTGTATATGGTGTTGTCTTAGTTGTCGTTGATGTTGATTTATCTGTACTGCTTGTTTTATAGAATGTATGAGTTAACGTACTTTGTACACTTCTTGTACCACTTGTATCTGACCATACTGCATATACAGTTTTCGAAGATGCTGTTATTGCTACTGATGAAGAATATTCTGATGTACTATCATTTCCATCACTCCATCCTTCAAATTTGTAATTAGTTTTAGTTGGACTATAACTTTGACTATATGAAGCACTTTGTGTGACATCAAACATATAATATGCATTTGTTGTTTTTGTAGTACTTCCATCAACTTTAAATGACCAAGTTCTCATGTATATTGCAAACACTGTCATAATACTATCTGTACTTGCAATATTGTATACATTACTACTATAACTCACTCTTGTTGGTGCCGTAGTAGTATTGTTAGTAAAACTTGTACTAGTTGTATAACCATACAATGAATACCCTGAACGTGCTGCACTTGAAATTGTGATATATTTTGTACCTGTACTTGTATTATAAGGATAATATTTATTTGCTGTTGCACTAGTTCCATTATAATAGTAAGTCACACTCTTTTTCCATACTGCATATACACTGCTTGTAGTTAAAGCTGATGAAACACTAATAGTCCTTGATATATATACAGTTGGTGCAGTTGATGTACCTTCGGATGATGAAGATGCTGCCCAACCATAAAAATCAAATCCTGTTAATGTTGGGATAGTTGAAGTTATATTTGTTGTTATTGATGTAATTGATCCATTGTATACGCATCTAACTCTATTAGAATTTGTATAAAACGATGATCCTGCAGAAGCAAATTGATGCTTAAGAACTAACACTCTAGCCCAAACTGCATACCATGTAGTATTTGCTGTAGGTGTCTTATTACCACTAGACCACGATAAAGTTGTTGAAGTTGGAGACGTTGACCAACCATCAAAATAATATCCAGATCTTGCTTCTTCACTACCAAATTCTATTGGACTTGATAAAGATGTGTATGTAGGTGTACCTGCGGTCCCTCCTATAGTATTCGTCCTTGAACTTGATAAATCGTAGTTGTAATATTTTGTCACTCCTGTATATGGTGTTGTCTTAGTTGTCGTTGATGTTGATATACCTGTGAATGTATGAGTTAACGTACTTTGTACACTTCTTGTACCACTTGTATCTGACCATACTGCATATATGGTTTTCGATGATGCTGTTGTTGGTACTGATGAAGAATATTCTGATATACTAATATTTGCACTACTCCATCCTTCAAATTTGTAATTAGTTTTAGTTGGGCTATAACTTTGACTATATGAAGCACTCTGTGTGACGTTATACATATAATATGCATTAGTCGTTTTTGTAGTACTTCCATCAACCTTAAATGTCCATGTTCTCATATATATTGCATATACTGTCATACTACTTGAAGTACTAGCAATACAATACACACTACCGCTATAA